>NZ_JASKLM010000003.1:0-55282 GCF_030153625.1 Pyrococcus sp.
TTGCACGTCTACTATTACTACTGGCGTCTCGGTCATTATTGCATAACCAATGTTCTCCTGCATTAAGCTAAACCCAGGACCAGAAGTAGCAGTCATAGCCTTTAATCCAGTCCATGAAGCTCCGATAATTGATGCTATACTTGCAATTTCATCCTCCATCTGCAGATAATATCCTCCTACCTTTGGAAGTTCCCTAGCCATTGTTTCGGCAATTTCGCTTGAGGGAGTTATTGGGTAACCAGCATAAAACCTGCATCCAGCGAAAATTGCTCCATAAGCTATGGCCTCATCTCCCATCATGAAGTAATTGCCCGGTCTATATAATTTCCTAAAAAGGGTTTTTTGTTCAGGTTCATCTCCCCTTATTATCATTTCTACCACCTAACTGCAATGGAGAAGTCTGGGCATAATAATTCACAGAGCTTACATCTTACGCATTTATCTGCATGAACTGGAATTGGGTAGTGGACACCCTTTTCACTGAGCTCTGTGCTCCATTCAAAAACCTTCCTGGGGCACATTTCTACACATATTCCGCACCCTTTGCAGAGAAAAGTATCAACGCTGATCTCAACAGCGTTTGTTTTTCCAATAACGAGATAGCCATCCTTATTAATTTGGACATTTTCCCCCACGTGTGATCCCCTTTATAGTTTACATTTGTAAACATTTAAAGCTTTTGTAAATGAGCAGTGATGTTCAAAAAAGAGACAATGATCATGAATATTAATATATGGAAAGCTGTAGTATGGAAAAAGTAAAAGTTAAAGCGACTTTCATACTACCAAAGACGGGGGAAGTACAATGTTTGGAAAGCTTAGAGAGAAACTAAAGTCATTTGTGAAAAGAGTTGAAGAAGAAGTTGAAAAGGAAGAGGGAGAGGTTGAGAAAAAGGGGTTATTAGATAAGATATTAGCTGTTGAAATTAAAGAGAAAGACATTGACAAAGCCTTAGATGACCTAGAAATTGATCTTCTTGAGGCTGACGTTGCTCTTGAGGTTGTTGACGCATTAAGGGAAAAAATAAAACAAAAACTTGTAGGTAAAAAAGTTAGAATTGGAACTGACAAAGGAAAAATAATAGAGGAGGCCGTCAAAGAGGCAGTTTCTGAAATCTTGGAAACTTCAAGAAGTATAGACTTAATTGAGGAAATCAGAAAAGCGGAAAAGCCCTACGTTATTATGTTTGTAGGATTTAACGGCTCGGGGAAGACAACTACGGTAGTGAAGCTGGCTAATTGGCTTAAAAAGCATGGATTTAGTGTTGTTATAGCTGCAAGTGACACTTTTAGGGCAGGGGCAATAGAGCAGTTAGAGGAGCATGCTAAAAAAATTGGTATAAAAGTAATAAAGCACTCCTATGGAGCTGATCCTGCAGCTGTTGCATATGATGCAATACATCATGCTAAGGCTAGAGGAATAGATGTTGTCCTTATAGATACAGCGGGGAGAAGCGAAACAAATAGGAACTTAATGGATGAAATGAAGAAAATAGCAAGAGTTACAAAGCCAAATCTTGTTATATTTGTTGGAGATGCATTAGCTGGAAATGCAATTGTTGAACAGGCACGTCAGTTTAACGAAGCAGTTAAAATCGATGGTATCATACTAACAAAGCTTGATGCAGATGCTAGGGGAGGAGCAGCTTTAAGTATTAGCCATGTAATAGATGCTCCAATCCTCTTCGTAGGAGTAGGGCAAGGGTACGATGATCTGAGGCCATTTGAAAAGGAATGGTTCCTAGAGAGAATATTTGGTGAAGAAAATGCTTAAAGAAGTTTCAGATGGAATAATTTTGTCAGTTATAGTAACTCCCAATGCTAGGGAAACAAAAATTGTTGGCGTGGATGAAGCTAGAGGAAGAGTGAAAGTGAATGTAGCAGCGCCGCCAGTAAAAGGAAAAGCAAACAAGGAGTTAATGAAGTTTTTCAAAAAACTTTTTGGAGCAGAAGTTGTTATAGTAAGAGGTGAAACCTCTAAAGAGAAAGACCTCCTCATAAAAGGAATTAATAAGGAAGAAGTGATAAAGAAATTAAAGTTCTAAATACTCTCCAGGTTTTAGAATAACAACCTTTGCTTTTTCCCCTACTAACTTCTTGAATTCTTCTGGATCGGCTGCAATGGGTGGCCAAGTGTTATAGTGCATTGGGATGACATATCTTGGCTTTAGGAGTTCAACGGCTTTTGCTGCTTCTCTAATCCCCATTGTGAAGTGACCTCCTATTGGAAGTAGAGCAACGTCAATTGGACCGTATAGCTCTGCAAATAGTTCCATGTCTTTGAATACGTAAGTGTCTCCGGCGTGGTATATTGTTACTCCGTCAAGCTTTACTATATATCCACAAGCGTTTCCTATACTATACTTTCCATCACTACTGGAGTGCCAAGCAGGCACTTGAACTATTTCCACTTCATCAACCTTAGTGGGCCCATAGTTCATTCCTACTGTATTTACTCCCCTATACTTTTCTGCTATGTAGTTTGCCAAATCATACATTGCAACAATCTTTGCTCCGGTTCTCTTAGCTATAGCTCCGGCATCTCCGAGGTGATCTCCGTGGGCGTGAGTAACTAAAATTATGTCTACAGTTTTAAAGTCATCTGGCTTAGCACTTGCGACTGGATTTCCGCTTAGGAATGGATCTATCAGGATTTTTTTGCTCCCTTCTATGTAGAAAGAGGCGTGGCCAAGAAATGTTATCTTCACCATCATTATCACCAGGAAGTATAATAACAAAAAATTACTATAAACTTTTCGTGGTTAGCTTTATAAAAGGTCTAATTTTTTATCTTTTAGAAGTTCTGATGGTGTTCAGCAATGCCAACGAACGTTACTGCCGAATATCTAGCGGCTGAAGAGGAGTATAGGAATGCTAAGACTATTCCAGAGAAGATTAGGGCACTTGAGAAAATGTATGCTTTAGTTCCAAAGCATAAAGGAACAGAAAAGCTTAGATTGCAGATTAAAAGAAAACTTGCAGAGCTTAGGAAGGAACTAGAAAGGCAGAGACAACAGAAAAAAGGTGGAGGTTACTCTTTAGCTGTAAAAAAAGAGGGAGCAGCCCAAATAGTGTTGGTTGGGTTGCCAAATGTAGGCAAGTCTGAGCTTTTAAAGGCCTTAACGGGAGTTGATGTTGAGAGTGCCGATTATCCATTCACAACAACTGAGCCTGTTCCAGCAATGTTAAATTATAAAGATGTTCAGATTCAGTTAGTAGAGGTACCTGGGCTAATTGAGGGGGCCGCCCTTGGTAAAGGAATGGGGCCTCAGCTTCTTGCAGTTGTCAGAAATGCTGACGCAATAGCCATTGTTGTGGATTTGAGTGAAGATCCAATTCGTCAGATGAATATTCTCCTTCAAGAATTTGAGAGGGCGGGAATTAAAGTTAACAAAAAGAAGCCAAAAGTTCAAATAAGAAAAACCCCAAGTGGTGGAATCGTGATCAATGGAATTGAGAACATTATAGGGGATATTGAGGAAGTTATGAAAATGCTGAGAGAGGAAAAGATACATTCAGCAGAAATAACAGTCATGGAACCAGTCACTCTTGAGGAGTTTGCTGATGCCTTGGATGATAGTCTTGTATGGAAAAATGCAATTATAATAGCAAACAAGGGGGATGCTCCTGGAAGTAAGGAAAATTATGAGAAATTAGTGAAAACATTTGGAGAAAGATTCAAGATAGTTCCAGTTTCCGCCAAGAAAAGAATAAACTTGGAGGCGGTGAAGGAGGCTATATATGAAATTGCAGACATAATTAGAGTGTTTACAAAAAGCCCAGGAGAAGAGCCAGCCTATCCACCAATCGCCTTGAGAAGAGGTGCAACAGTTCAGGATGTTGCCGAGAGAATTCACAAAGATTTAGTGAAGAACTTCAAATACGCAAGAGTGTGGGGAAGAAGCGTAAAGTTCCCAGGGCAGAGAGTTGGATTGGACCATGTTTTGGAAGATGGGGATATAGTGGAAATTCACGCCAGATGATTATCTCCTTCTTCTCCATTGGTGTGTTCTAATTTCTCTTAGTTTTTCCTTAGCTTTGTTCATGTATTGTATTGTCTCAGATATTTTACCCGCTTTTAAGGCTTCCTGTGCTTTGTTAAGGAGAGCTTTTACCTCACTAACGTCATATCCGAGCTTTTCTAGTCTAGAGGCTACAATTTGCAACATTCTTAGCTCTATCTGAATCTCAATTCCGGGAGCTTTTGGAGACATCTGAGATAACACAATCGCCTTTTCTGCTAACAACTTGGCTCGAAGAGAGAGGATATACGCTTCTTGATAATTATCACTTTCAAACTTTAGTTTTGCCATTTCCAGCAGTCTTTTTGCTTGATCAAGAAGACTTATGGAAGATGGAAGTTTTGGGCTGGGTTCTTCTAACATCTTTTCTGCTCTTTTTATAATGATTTCTGCCCTCTCTATTGCTTCATTTGCAATGGCTGGGGTTATCTCTGCTTTGATATACGTAACATTCTGCAAATATTTCCTAAATCTTACCATAATTGCCATTGAATATGGGCTTTCAATTATTATAGTTTTGTTAGAGGGAATTGTGGGTATATCGGTTACATTTTGTGATACAAATATTGGAATAGAGTATTTCATTTGTTTGGCCTTAACTATTGCGGGCAAGTCCCATCCATGGATTATAACTATATTAGCTCTCTTGAATATACTTGGATAATCCTTTAAAAGATATTGAACTACTGCCCTCGAAGTTTCAACCCTGGTTTCACCCCAAATTCTGGTCTTTGGAATCCCTAAATTCTCAAGGAATTTTTCATATTCTGGAACAACAGCCTTTGGCCCTCCAATTATCATAACGAAGGAAGGATCTTTTTCTAAAATATCGTCCACAACACTTTCACTGTATAATCCCCAAGGAGTTACAACTAGTTCTGCATTTAAAATCTCTGCAACTTTTTCTGCAAGAGTTAGGTCTGCTTCATTGTCACTAACTAAGATAACTATTCCATGAACTTGAGAAACAGCTTCCTCTGGAATTGTTGACGTGAGAATAACCAGAGATAAAAAGAGGAGAGATAAAGGCTTAAGCGTCATTCCTCTTCACCGTTCTTTTTGGCTTTTTTGTTTATAATTATTTCCCTTTCATTCTTAACTCTTTTTCTATCTCCGCTATAAGTTGTCTAGCTGTATTGATGTCATTGTTCTTTAGGGCTTCTTTTGCCTGTTCAATCTTGTCTAAGATCTCTGTAACGTTGGCTCCTTTGGCCTGTAGTCTTAGAGCTACCTTCTCAAGCACCCTTACTCTAACTCTGAGTTTGAATGCCAGATCCCTTGCAAACTTTTCATCGACTTTTTCACTAACTCTCCTTATCACTGCTTCAGCTATGTTCTTTGATGCAACTGCAAGGCCATAAGCCCTTCCATAGTATCCTTCTTCATATGCCTTCTTGGCCTCTTCTAAATGCCTCTTGGCATTCTCTAGTAATGGAATAACTCCGGGAATTGTTACATTTTGTTGTGTCATGTTGTTTACCAATTCTTCAGCTAGGCTTACTCTTTCTTCTGCAAGGTTTATTGCTCTTTCAGCAATCTCCTGAGTTATGTTTTCAATAGTCTCTTCTGTTACATTCTTCACTCTTTCGCGGATTCTTTCCTTGACTTTTTCCATTATTTTCTCATGTTGTTTGTTTTTTACTATCTCAACACCGTTGAATCTGTTAATTATTGTTATGCTGACGTTTGAGGAGTCTTTTATGAATATTGGGATCACAAACTTCTTTCCTCTAAGGTGTATTATCCCTGCTAAGTCCCATCCGTGAACTATCGCCACTCTTGCCTTCTTTTCAAACCCTGGGAACATTTGTGAAATCTTGTTTATTGTATCAATTGCAGTCTCTACTCTAGTGCTGCCCCACGCTCTTATGTATGTTACTCCCAAAGCTTCGAGGTCTTCCTCGTAAGCCTTCACTACAGCTCTTGGACCTCCAATTATTATCACTAGATCTGGATCTAGTGAGACTATCTCTGCTGTAACGTTTTCTTCATAGACTCCCCACTTGGTAATAACTATAGATGCATTAATCACCTCAGCTATCTTCTCGGCTAATGTTACATCTGCCTCGTTGTCGCTTACAAGTATTACTACTGAACTAAATTCTGTAGTTGTTGATGTCGTTGCTGTAACTCCTGGCACTGCACTCATACTTAAAATCAACATTCCTATTACCAGCAGACTTAGCACACCCCTCATGGTCATCACCATTTTAGTGTAGGAATCAAAACTAAAAAAGGAATTTCATGTTCCTAAAAAGTTTCAAAGTGTTTCTTAGCATTCCGTTTCTTCTTCTGCCGTTTCATATTGCTCTGACTAGCTTTTCCATCCATGGAGATACTCTAATTTTTATGAAACCTTTGAATTTTCTGTCAACATCTTTATCCCCAGTATATACTCTTACGAACCCTCCACTTATTTTTGAAGGTGTTGCTACAACTATGATGTTTTCTTTAGGTATCTTCTTCAATACGTTTGGAGAAAACTGCTGATTGCCTCTCCCAAATAAAAAGTTTAGGCCTCCTACAACTGTTATAACAACTTTGGGGTCTCTGTCTATAAATTTTAGCAAATCTTTCTCACTTGCGTCTTTAACTAATAACTTGGCTTTTCCATCTTTAACTTCAACTATATCAACGCCTAACAATGTCCCATCAATTTTCAACTTTTCTTTTATCCTCATTATAGTTGAGCCCGCGCCAAGGAAATATACACCATTTTCTGAGAGTATCTCCTCTGCTACAGCCTCAGTTAATGCTTCCAATTCTTCTTTTTCGTCAACTTTCATTGCTTCTTTGCTTCCCTGTATGAGTGTTTCTACAATTGGAACTACTGAATATCCGTAGATCTTTACTTTTAGTTCATCTCTCCTATATGCTTCCTCATCAAGGTCAAGTACTTCTCTCTCCTCCAATTTTGCGTTATTGTTTAGGAAGTTTACCAATACCTTTGCCGCATCTTCGGGAGATGTAGCGAACACGCTTGAGTACATCTTTACTCCGCTTGGTATTCCTAAAATTGGAACCGATTTTCCTACGACCTCAACAATATCTCTAGCGGTTCCATCCCCCCCAGCAAAAACAATAATTTTAACTTTGCCAATCATCTGTTTCGCTAGGTATTTTGAGTCTTCTCTCGTAGTATCTGGAATTTTGACTCCTTCTATTTCCTTCCATGAAATATTTCTATGCTTAATTACTTCATAGGGGAAATTGAATTCTTTTAGGAAATCTTCCCCCAGGGGACCTGGGCCAGTTAAGAATTTCACTTTTATATCATAGTTGGCAAGCTCTTGGAGGAATAGCTTGACAAGATTAGGAGTGACAGGTGTAGCCCCTCTTTTGATAGCTTCTTCAACAACTCCATCAGTTCCTTTTAAAGCAACTCTTCCCCCCATTCCTGCAATGGGATTGACTATTAGCCCTATCATTGCTTTCACCTCATGTATTTCCTTGCAAATACTGTAAGGAATACTGCCCACATGAACATACCAAATATTGCCTCAACAGATGCAATGACCTTTCCAATTCCTATGGGATGAATATCTCCATAACCAAGTGTTGTTGCAGTAACTATGCTGAAATACACATAATCAAAAGGAGATCTCAATGGTTCTATGCTTTGTGTTAGCGCATAAAGTATGGGAAAGGCAAAGATGACTAATCCCAACCACAAAAACACGGGTCTTTTCCAGTCTGTTCCATATTTGCAGGTTAAATCTGCAAATATCCATTCAAAGAAAACTTCAATGAGCCTAAAAATCTTTTTTAGTGTTTTTGGTCCCCTTTTGTAGTGAGAAAGAACTCTTTTTCTCCTTGCAAGCATTTCTAGATAATAATATTCATCAGCCTTCTCTTTATCACCACTGGCCTCCCAGGTAGTTCTCGCTATTCTATAAAACACCTCTGCTAGATAAGGATTGTTGAATTCAGAGTTTTCAATTACTATAAACCCCAAAACTTGAAGTTCAGCTAATAAATTAGGAAGGTAACTTAAATTCCAATTCTCATCGCTGTAAAACTTTGAGTTTCTCATGATTAGGTTATTTAAAACTGTCGTATGGACAAATTCTGGATATTTAACTCTACTATTAATTATTGACATATGCCCAGGAACCGTTGAGTTTTCTATAAGTAGTTGTCCAGAGAACCTGTTAATATAAACCCTAATTTGCCTTTTGAACCTGGGATCTTCATCAAACTCTATGTTTCTTATATTCAAGATATTCGCTCTCACATATTCTATCTTTTTTGTATTAAATGTAACCCCCAGTTCTTTTTCGATGATTTCTAGCAGGGGATATCTCGAATTAACGGCTATTCTCCTCACTTCTTTTATATTTGAAATTTCGACCCTTCCGGCGATTTTTCCAGCTTCTCCAAAAGTCTCTTCTGCTGTTACTTCCTCCCTTTTATATCTTGTTGAGTTTATGAGAATGTATTTAATTTTAGAATTTCTAATTAGTATTGTTGATGTAAATTCTACTGAGCAGACGCTTGCACCATAGCTGTCAACTTTGTTTATGTATAGGGAGTTAATTTTGGAGTTTACCAAAATTATCGAGTCCACTATAGAGCTTATTATTGTTAGACTTGAAAGTTCTGAATTCCCAATTATGAGCCGTTTTATTTCTGAATTTTTGAAAATTATGGGATTTTTAATGCTCTTGTTTAAGATTATGACGTCATACAACTTTACACCTTCAAATGTTTTAAATCCTCTTTCAAGGGCCCTTTCAAAGGCCCTCTTTTTTATCTCTCTAATTTTATTTCCATAGAGAAGTTCTCCTTCCTCGAAAGGTATGTGGAGAGAACAATATTTTGAACCCTTTAGAGGTTTTCTTTTGCATTTTTGTCCGTTTGAGTAGGTGTACTCACACAATTTCTCATCCTCCCATTGTAAGAGGAGACAACTCATTTTAACTTCATTAGAAAGGTTTTTAATCTTAACTTTGAAGTTAGGGCATAAGGGATGATGAGGGAGATTTCGGCGGAGCTGTGAAGAGACTCGCATGGGCTGACCACCACATTTAAAAATTTTTGTTCTCCTTTACTTCCGAGCTGAAATGAAGTGTTCAAAGTGTGGAAAAGAGGCTGTATATTTTGCCAGATACGAGGGTAGATACTACTGCCACAAGCACTTCAACGAGCTAGTGGAGGGAAAGGTAAAGAAAACTATAAGGAAGTATAGGATGATAAGAAGAGGGGAAAAAGTTGGGGTTGCAGTGAGCGGAGGGAAGGACAGCGTAGTTCTTATGCACATATTGGCAAAGCTAAGGAAAAAGTTTCCCTTTGAGTTGGTTGCAATAACGATTGATGAGGGAATTAAAGGGTATAGAGATAAAAGTGTTGAAGTTGCTCGAAAAAATGCAGAACTTTTAGGAATAGAGCATCATATTTATAGGTTTAAGGACTACATTGGCTTTACATTAGATGAAACTGTAGAGATTATGGGGCCTAGAGAAGAGAGAGTGGGTGCCTGTTCTTATTGTGGGGTGTGGAGAAGGTGGTTACTAAATAAGGCAGCTGAGGAATTGGGAGTTGATAAGCTCGCTTTGGGACTTAACTTGGATGATGAAGTTCAAGTATTCTTGATGAATCTGATGAGAGGGGATGTGGCGAGATTAGGAAGAACTGGCCCTTATTATGAGGTAATTCATGAAGGGCTAGTGCCAAGGATAAAACCTCTTAGGGAGGTTCCTGAGAAAGAGATTGTTCTCTATGCAGTTTTAAACAACATTGAAGTCGATTTAAGCGAATGTCCTTACGCAACTGAAGCTTTTAGGGCTGAAATTAGAGATTGGCTCAATGAAATGGAGGAAAAGCATCCTGGGACTAAATATCAGTTGCTGAGGAGCTACGATAAGATATTCCCTCTCTTAGCAAAAACATATGCTAAGGAGGCAAAACTGAATCGCTGTAAGATTTGTGGTCAACCTACAAGTGGAGAAATATGCAAGGCTTGTCAGTTCAGGCTTCAAGTAAAAGAAAAAGCAGGAGAACTAAAATTCAACATCACCAAATGACCTCTTCTTTTTCCTCTTTCACTTGAGATATTTTTGGAGCTGAGGCTATTAGGACAATAACTGTTATTACAGCTAGAACTATTTCCGTCAGAAGAAGAATTCTCGGAATCATGTAGCTTTTTTGTGTTTTAATCAAGATTAATTGGTAATATGTGGCCATTGAATCAATTAGTGTGTGCAGTCCAATGACTTCAATCAAGACCTTTCTCGTGCCCTGTGTTAAAATAATAGCCGTACCTACATGGAAAAGAACAACAAGATATCTCTCTGCCAGGGAAAGGAGATTCATTACAAAAGGTTGGGAAGGTGCCCCTCCTTTGGCAGAGAGAGTAACAAGGATAATTATGAAGACTACCTCACTTATCGCAAACCCTAGACCTACGGAAAATGCATAGCCAGCGCTCTTTCCTTTAACAAATATGTATTTAAAAAGTTCTTGAAAGATCCCCGCTATAAGTCCCATCCATATGCTTATGATGATTATCTCTAAAGTCCCTAGACTTGTTATATTTGGCCCTATACCTGCCCACAGTAGGGGAAGTTGCTGAACTATGTTTTGGAGAGTTATAGATAATGGAAAGGCTATTGCCCCTAAAATGAATTCTCCTGCTCTGACTTTCCTTCCTCCCAGGAGGTATAAGGTTAGCCAAGCTAACGCTCCCCCAAGGAGAAGGAAAGGTGCTGGATGCATTATCTCTCCCTCTCAACTACGACTGCTGTGCCATATGCATAAACTTCAGCCATTCCTCCACCGACATTTGAAGTTGCAAATCTAAAGTTAACTACAGCATTTGCTCCCAGACTTTTTGCATGCTCCATCATTCTTTTTAGGGCTTTCTCTCTAGCTTCTGCCATCATTTGTGTGTACTCTTTTACTTCTCCTCCCTTTATATTTCTAAGGAATGCCAATATGTCCCTTCCCAGGTGAGTTGCCATAACAACGCCGCCTCTAGCTATTCCTTTTACTTCGATGATCTTGTATCCTGGGATTGTGGGAGTTGTTACAACAATAATCTCCTCCATGGTGTTCACCATACAATATGGGCAATCATTTTATAATAATGTTTCTAAAGTTCTCACAATGATAATTAAAACCGCTGTTCCTCCTCAGGAACTCTTGGAAATTGCCAAAAGCAAAAACATAAGTGTTAGAATAAAGGTGATTGACGTAGAGCGAAGAAAAATTTTAGTTCTGTACGTTATAGAAATTGAAGGAGAGATTAAGAAATTCTTGGAAGAGCTGAGCAAAGCGAGAGCTGGAGGATAAATAGGCAGGGGGTAAGCAAATTGATTAAAGTTGAGGATATAGTGGAAGCACTTAAGCTCGCAGTTACAAACCTTCCTGAAGACGTTGTTTTGGCCCTGAAGAATGCTTATGAAAGGGAAGAGCATGAAATAGCAAAATATAACCTTGAAATAATGCTTAGGGCTGTAGAAACATCAAAGAAGAAGAAAGTTCCCCTCTGTCAAGACACTGGAACTCCAATTTTCTTTGTTGAAACAGATGGAACTTGGAATGTCAGGGAGATTTATAAAACCATATTTGAGGCTGTGAAAAGGGCAACAGATGAAATACCTCTAAGGCCAAATGCAATTTCTCTTCTTACTGGAAAAGCTATCGGGAATATTCCAGAAATTCACGTTGAGCTTGGGGAAAGAAACAGGATTAGCATACTTATTAAAGGAGGAGGGAGTGAAAACTGCTCTGCACTATATCCTTTAACTCCAGGGGACTGGTTTGAAGGGGTGAAGGAGAAAATTATTAGTCACATTAGCTCTTGCGGTGGGAAACCCTGTCCTCCCATAATTATTGGCATTGGAATTGCAAGCCCTGCTGAAAAAGCTATGATATTGGCCAAGAAATCACTCCTCAGAAAAATCGGAGAGAGACATGAAAAGTTAGGATGGTTGGAAGAAGAAATTCTTGAGAAAGTAAACTCTTTGAGTATAGGTCCTATGGGATTGGGAGGAAAAACAACAGCATTAGATGTAAAGATTGAAGTAGGAGAACGCCATCCTGCAAGCTTTATAGTTGGGATCGCTATCCAATGCTGGGCTCATAGAAGAGCTTTTATTGAAGAGAAAGAAGATGGGGAGGTTATGATATGGCAGTAAGACTAAAAACCCCCTTAACCTGGGAAGATGTTAAAAATTTGAAAATTGGAGACAAAGTTCTTCTTTCTGGAATCGTTTATACTGCTAGGGATTTAGCTCATAGGAGATTTCTTGAAGAGGGGTTTCCTTTCAATCCTGAGGGTGCTGTGATATATCATTGTGGCCCTTTAGTTAAAAATGGGATGGTAGTTTCAGCAGGCCCAACTACAAGTGCTAGAATGGAAAAGTACTTAGACTTTCTCTTTACGCATGGAGTTAGAGGCATAATCGGTAAGGGAGGTATGAATCATGAAAAATTTAAAGGTAGAGCGGTTTACTTTTCTTACCCAGGAGGGGCTGGTAGTTTAGCTAGAGAATTTATAGTTAAGGTGAGAAGCGTTTATTGGGAAGATTTGGGAATGACAGATGCAGTTTGGGAGTTAGAAGTGAAAGACATGCCTCTGTTAGTATCTATAGATGTTAAGGGGAGATCCCTATACAGAAAAAATTAAAGAGGTAGGTCATTTGTGGGCATATATTGCGATAACTCTGTTGTTTTCTATTTTGTCAATCCTTACAAATCCAAATCTTTCAAACTGCACTATCTCTCCTACTTTTACATTAGCACCCTTCTCTAATAAGCCCTTTCTGATTACTAGCTCCTCTCCCTCTGGGATTATTACTTCACACTCTTTGCCTTCTGGGACCCAGTGAATCATTTTCCACTTGTTTTTCCTTGCAATTTCATACTCATAGCTGTGGAATCTTGCCCTTATGTTATCCCCAACTTCTAAAATTTCTACGTTAAATAAATCCTTTAGTCTAATAAAGCCTCCTGGCTTTAATAAGTTAAGATCGTCTTTTGAAACAAAAATTGGCTTTCCTGGTTCGAATTTTAGCACTCTGTATCCTCTTTCTGGATGATCTGGGTGGAGAGGTATTTTTGCTTCAAACTCTTTAGCTTCCTCTATGTACAGGGGAATCGGGTCTGCAACAAAGAAGTATCTATTTGCTATTGGATCAACGAGTTTTCTATTTATCGCAGCTAAGTTATCCCAGCTTACAGTTGCGTCACTCTTTTTAAGGCCGACTTCTAAGATTAGTTCTCTTATTGCTTCTGGCAATATCCCCCTCCTTCTTAAGGCTCTTATGGTTCCCAACCTAGGATCGTCCCATCCCAAATATTTTCCTTCTTCTATTCCTTTTCTAGTCTTAGACTTGCTGAGAATTACTCCTTCAATTGATAGTCTTCCGTGATGAACTGTTACAGGGTACTCCCATCCAAAATACTCATAGATATACCTCTGCCTTGTCTCATTTTCTGAGTGTTCTTGTCCTCTAAAGATGTGGGTAACTCCTAATTCGTGATCATCTATAGCTGAAGCAAAGTTATAGAGGGGCCATACTCTATACTTATTTCCAGTCCTTGGGTGATTTGGCTCGTCGACAATTCTAAGAGCGGGCCAATCTCTAACAGCAGGATTTGGGTGATTTAAATCTGTTTTGATTCTAACTACAGCTTCTCCTTCTCTATACTCTCCACTTAGCATTTTCTTCCATCTTTCCAACTGCACCTCTACAGGTTCATTTCTATGGGGACAGGCAATTCCTTGATCTCTTAGCTTTCTAAATTCATCTGGTGGACAAGTACATACATACGCTTTTCCCATTTTAATGAGCTCTTCTGCATATTTATAATAAATTTCAAGCCTATCACTTGCATAAACGATTTCATCCGGCTTTATACCCAACCATTCTAAGTCTTCTATTATCATGTCGTAGAATATTGGCTCTGGTCTCTTTACCTTTGGATCTGTGTCATCGAATCTCAGAATAAATTTTCCACTATACATTTTGGCATATTCATAGCTTAATATTGCTGCTCTAGCATTTCCCAGGTGAAAAGCACCATCTGGATTTGGAGCAAATCTTGTTACAACTTTGCCTTTTTCTGCTTTAGGTAGTGGGGGGAGTCGCTTTTTCTCTTCCTTTTCTTTTCTAGTGCTCTCCATGAAGTATTCTGGGTAAATTTCTTCAAGTTTCTTTTTCTGCTCTTCCACTGAAAGAGTATTAACTTCATCTACAATTTTATTAACAATTGGAACAATTTCTCTAGCTCTCTTTCTGAGCTCAGGGTTTTCTCCGAGGATTTTTCCTATAACTGCCTTTGGATTGGCTTTACCGCCATGCTCTATTGCATTTATTAGAGCGTACTTGAGTGCAAGTTTTTCTACTTCCATTTTTCTCCCCTAGAAAAATGACATTCCAAGTAGATATAAACGTTTTCAGGTTTTGCATATTTAATTTCCAAAAAATTTTAGAAAAATCTAAATGGAGAGGCTCATGTTATTGTCCTCTCTGTTTTCCATAAGACTTTATCAAACATTCTACACTCTCCTCAACTTGAATCAGGTTCCAAAGTTGTCGTCTAGGGAAGAAAAATAAGAAGTGGGGATCAGCGATAGCTGGTATCATCACCCCTCAGTTCCGAAACCGTTCATCATCTTCAAATCTTATTCTTTGTGCTAATTTTTTAACTTTCTTCTTTAAGGAAATTTCTCTTCTGGTGTATTCTTCAATAAGGTCTCTAAGAAACTTATAATATCTTAAGTTCCAAGGAACAAAGCCGACGTATAGTTTGAGTTAATTTATGAAAGAACTAACTAGGAACTTCAATGGTGGGCCCGCGGGGATTCGAACCCCGGACCTCCGCCTTGTGAGGGCGGCGTCATAACCAGTCTAGACCACGGGCCCCTTCCCACTTAGGATGATTCTCAATAGGTTTTTAAGAATTTCGAAGACTTCTTTGCTCTCTTTCCTAATATTTCCGAAACTCATTTATACAAATTTTTGTTAATTTTAGGGTGGGGTGATAGGGAATGAACCAACTTGAAGCTGTTAGGGAAAAGCTTAGGATCATCAGAATGTTAAGGGTTTTAAAGAAAACATATACGTATGAAGAGTTATCCGAAATTACTGGTCTGCCAGTAACAGTTCTAAATAGATACGTGAAGGGGAAGGTTCTTCCCAGTGTTGAAAGAGCACGAGAGTTGTTTGAAAGGCTATCTCCTTATTTAAACTTGGAGGAAGAAGTAAAAAAGAGGTTGAAATTTGATTCACATGGATTCTTTGATTCTATGAGCGTATTAAGTGATACAAACTTATTGGCTCTAATTTCCGAAGATGTTGCCTTGAAGTATATGAAGCTGGGGGTTGAAAAAATATTAACAGCGGCGACCGATGGTATTCCTTTAGCTGTTCAAATTGCGAATGAACTAGGAGTTGATGTTGTTTATGCAAAGAAGAAGAAAGAGGTTGGGGTTGAAAAATTCTACGAGATCAACTATATTCCAAGTGCTTCAGGAAGTATAACAACCCTTTATCTTCCCGTCTGGGCACTCAAAAAAGGAGAAAGAGTCCTGATAGTCGATGACGTTGTCAGAAGTGGGGAAACTCAAAGAGCTCTAGTAGAGCTTTGCAAGCAGGCAGGAGCAATTCCAGTCGGAATGTTCTTCTTAATAAGTGTTGGCGATATCGTGGAAAAGCTCAAAGAAGAGTACAATATTCCAGTGGAGGCACTGGTTAACCTCTAGGGTTCTAGTCTAAAGTCCTCTTTTACTATTTCTAATGCAACATGCGTGTTTGTTTTTTCAACTCCATCTATGCTGAGCACACTCTTTACGAACCTGTTCATGTCTTCTCTCGATCTAAACTTTGCGATTACAATTATATCATATTCCCCTGTGACATCATACACACAGGTTACATGCTTATCTCTCGCAATTATTCTCTCTATTTCTCTAATCTTCTTCCCCTGGGCTTTAATTCCAATAATTGCAGTTAATTCATACCCCAGCTTCTCATGATTCAACTTTACTGTGAATCCCTCGATTATGTTCATCTCTTCAAGTTTTTTGAGTCTATTGTAGATTGTACCGACTGCAACGTTGAGCTTTTTTGCTATCTCTCTATACGACAGTCTCGAGTCTTCTATTAGAAGAGATAAAATTTTCTTGTCCAGGTCGTCGATTTTCATCAATTTCACCCTTTAGTTCTTCAATAATTGGCATGAAATACTTTTTTATTATTTCTCTTACATCTTCTCCATCTGGAGCATTTATTCCGGGGCATTGAGAATCTTCTTTTGCGTGAATCTCTAGTTCTGTCTTATGTTTAACTAATACAAAAGGATACATCCTGCAAGCAGCAGGTCTATGCTGGTATATATTGCATTTCTTCGTTTCCGGATCTAGGAATACGCAAGCATCGTCGAAAGGTCTTTTTTTCATTCCATATCCTAGGAACTTTACTCCCCTATAAAACATCTTTGTATAGTCGACAAAGTACTCCTCCTCATATCCAAGAGATGATATCTTCTGTATATCTTTCTCTCTAAGAGGAATTTCATTATATATGCAACACTTTCCGCAATCTTCTATGCACTTAAATCTAAACTTGTCGTCAATGATGTAAATTTGATCAGTTTCTAGATCATAAATGGCTATAAGTTTTTTCTCCACGATCTTTCACCTATCGATAAGAACTCGCAATGAGAGTTTCACTCACCTCAACACCTGGGATTTTTCTTAAAACTTCATCATGGAATTTATCGAGGTCTTTTAGGTCTTCTACTTCTACTCTAGCTACTATATCATAATCTCCATAAACTATATCTCCTTTATTTCTGGTCTGTCCTTTAGCGCTTCATATACCTCTTTTTCCTTTCCAGGATATGCTATTATTAGAATAAATGCTTCCATTACATACCAAACCTCCTAGCAAGTCTACTTAATTGTCTCTTGTTCATACTCTTAAATAATTTTTTCATCTGTCTATATTGATCCAAAAGCTCTTTTACATCCTTTGTAGAGGTTCCTGATCCCCTTGCAATTCTCTTTATTCTAGAGTAGTTTATTATTTCTGGATTTAGCAATTCTTCCTCCGTCATTGAGTCCATTATTACTTTGAATTTCTTTAGCCTCTCTTCTCCTATTGATATTACTTCATCGGGAAGGGAGTATCCTAGCCCAGGGATCATTCTTAGTATTTGCTTTAAGGGGCCCATTTTTCTCATCGCTTCAAGCTGGGCGTACATGTCCTTGAGTGTGAATTTACCCCTTAGGAATCTTTCAATATCATCTTCTTTTATTTCGACTTCTTTTTCTAGTTCCTTAAACTTTTCTAACAATCCTTGGATATCCCCTAGTCCTAAAAGTCTTGAAACAAATCTTGGTGGGTCAAAGGGCTCTATATCATCTATCTTTTCTCCCGTCCCTATGAATTTGATGGGAGCTCCCGTTGCGGCAACAGCAGAAAGAGCACCTCCTCCCTTGGCAGAGCCATCAAGCTTTGTAACTATTATAGAGCCAATTGGGGTTGCTTCCTTAAAGGCTAAAGCCTGGTTGTATGCTTGCTGTCCTATTGTTCCATCAATGACAAGTATAACCTCATGAGGGTGTATTACATTGCTTATTTGCTTCATCTCTTCAATTAATGCTTTGTCTTCTTTATGCCTTCCTGCAGTGTCTACTATTATTATGTCTACTCCTTTAGATTTGAAGTAATCAACTCCTTCTTTTGCCAACTTTATGGCATCTTTTTCTTGAGGATCTCCAAACACTTCTATGTGATAAGGATCAAGAAGTTGTCTAAGTTGGTGGTAAGCTCCAGGTCTCCAGGTGTCTGAACACACAACCCCAACCTTATATCCTCTTTTTTGGAAGTATCTAGCAAGTTTAGCAACTGTTGTAGTTTTCCCACTTCCTTGAATTCCGACCATTAACAAGATCGTTGGCTTCTCCTTAATATTTATTGGCTTTGCTTCTGTTCCCAGGAATTTTGTTAGCTCTTCGTAAACTATTTTTATAATATGTTCTTTCTTAGAGATTCCCGCGGGGGGCTTCTCTTCTAGTGCTCTTCTCTGTATTTCTTTTGTAAGTTGAAGAACTAGTCTAACGTTTACGTCAGCTTGAATTAGGGCCCTCTGAATGTCCCTAACTAACTCTTTAATTAAAGCTTCATCTACACTGCTGGCTCTGGCTATCTTCTTTAGAGTGTTAGCTAGTGCTTTCCCTAGGTTATCTAGAACCATTGTCCTTCCCCCAAATTTCCTTTATCAAATTTATTATTTCCCTATGAACTTCTTCCACACTTTTTGTTGCTTCAATTATTTTAATTTCATTAAACATCTTGGCAAGTTTTATATAATTTTCTCTTACTTTCTCTTGCAACTTAAATAATCTGTCGAATTCCGTTTGTGAATTTCTTCTTTTGATTCTTTTTATGCCTTCTCTTGGAGGAATATCAAGGAGAAATACTACATCTGGACGCGGAGCAAATTTGTTTATCTCTATTAGCCACTCCAGATCTAATCCCCTCGCCCATTGGTATGCCAAAGAAGAATAAAAGTATCTATCTGAAATTACAACGCACCCCTCTTTAAGTGCTGGTTCTATTATTTTCTTTACGTGTTCAGCCCTATCTGCTGCAAAAAGTAGAGCTTCGGCTTCTAGGCTTATTCTACCTCCATCAATTACACTTCCTTCTAATACCAGCTTCCTGATGATCTTCCCAAAATCTGTATCAGTAGGTTCCTTTGTGAGCACAACTTTGGATCCATTCTCCTCAAACCATTTTGCTAATAACCTTGCCTGTGTTGTTTTACCAGAGCCATCTATCCCTTCGAGGACTATGAAGAGCCCTCTCTTCATTACTTTCACCGAGTGTTAAAATTTAGCCAAGTGGTCAAGCAGCTTCCATAGGGTATCGAACTCCTTCACTTCATTGTCTTTATAGACTTCTGCTATTCCATCTGGTCTAAATCTTATACCAAAATCGTACTCACCTTTTGATAACTTTTGAAGAAATACTTCCTTTGGTTTTGGTGGGAGATAGCTGGTCATCATATCATTGATAAGCTCGACCTCGAATCCAAACCTCTCGTTAAGTCTTGGGAATAGAAGAGCTGCTGGAGTGTTCATGCAATCCACGAGGGCTTTCCCACTTATGGTGAAATTATAGTGTCTAAATAGTTCGTATAGAAGATCATCCAGAGCATTTGGATAGTACACGGTGGCTCCAATATCATTTGGAGGGGCCTCTACAAAGGCCTTACTTTCGGCAATTGCTCTTACTTCTTCAACTTCAACTCCACTTATTTCAACTCTAACTCCACCGTAATAATAGACATATACAAAGGGATATCCTTTCCTCTTTGCAAAGTCCCTTAGAGCTATCAGTGGAATTAACCTAACATCCATTACTGTTGACCCTGTGCTCACTATCCCTATAACTAAAGCCCTTTTTCCATATCTAGATATCGCCCTTCCATCCCTTCCTACTACAATTGTTCCCTGAGCAGCAGTTCCTATGGCTCTCCCCAAGAGGGCAAGTTCCTCTGGATTGAACTTTTCTGAATAGTACAACTCCATACCTCATCACCTCAATCAGGGAGTATTATACTTTCTTTACCAATTCTTGAATCTGCCCAAATCTTAACATTTGCTCCAACTTTACTAAAGTCTTCAATTATTGAGTTATCCCCAATAACACTTCCTGGCTCAATAATAACTCCTTTCCCTATATAGACATTTTCTCCAATTATTGCTTCCCTAATTTCTGCTCCCTCTTCTATGGTAACGTTGGAGAATATTACTGACCTTTCTATGGTTACATCCTTGCTGATTTCAACATTGTTCCCCAAGACTGCAAAGCCAATGATCTTTGGTCTTCTTAGTATGCATTTACTTCCTGTGAATAGACTTCCCCCTTTTTCAATGTTTCCTTTTAATAGGCCAACGTTTATTTGAGGTAATCTTAGTTTGCCTAAAAATACATCTTCAGTAGCTTGGAGATATGTAGATGGTCTCCCAATATCGTTCCAATACTCATCAAAAGGATATCCGTAGATAGGAATGTTCTCATTTAGCATTTTTGGAAATAGATCTAAGGAAAAATCAAAGTTTTTTCCCTTAGGAATTAAATCGAAAATTTCTGGTTCAAACACATATATTCCAGCATTTACCAAATTGCTTGGAGCGTCTTCCTTTTTTGGTTTCTCTTTAAAGTATGATATTCTTCCCTCATTATCTAATACTGCTACTCCATAAGCACTGGGATCTTCCACTTTTGTTAGGGCTATTGTTGCGGGGCCTTTCTTCTTTTTGTGATACTCAACTAAACTCCTGAAGTCTAAATTTGTTAAAATGTCACCTGAAACTACCAAGAAAGTATCTTTGATGAATTTCTCCGCTTTTTTTTAGAGCTCCTGCAGTACCGAGCTTTAAATTTTCTCCGTTTGAGTACTTTATTTCTACTCCAAATTCTTCTCCATTGCCGAAGTATTCAAAAATTCTCTCTTTCAGATACCCTACCAAGACAATTATTTCATCCACTCCAAACTTAGTTAAGCTTTCTACAATGTACTCCATTATTGGCCTGTTGAAAAAGGGTATCAGTGGTTTTGGTCGATACACTGTCAGTGGCAATAAGCGAGTCCCTTTACCTCCAGCTAGAATTACTGCCTGCATTTTACCTCACTCTCCACCTGTTTAGTTTGTAAAAATAAAGTTTTATATGTTATGGTTAAAAATAACGAGTGAGGAGGTGAAAATAATGGGAAGTAAGAAATGGGAAATATATCTTATAACCCTCGTTGCTGGATATGCAACTGGAATTGGAACGCTAGGCCTTTTTCCACAGATGTGGCTGAAATATGGAATGTCTGGTCTTATATTACACTTAGCATTCCTAGTCATGTTCACGTATCTTGCTATTATGGAAGCTAAGAAGATTGCAGAGTTAGGGTACTTTTTTGCAGAATTTTACGAGAAAGTCATTAAGAAACCAGGAGCAATTTTGCTAATTTTATCAGTCATTGTTTTCTTCTTGTCCTATTACACAGCGAATGTGGGTCTATCACTACTTGCTCCTTACCTGGGAACTGGAACATTTGGAAGATTTATATCAAAGATTATAGTTCTGGCAATAATGGGTGTTATCTTAGCTAGGGCAAGAGAAAAGACTTTCACGATTATGGCAATAGGCTCGATGGCGTTTATATTCTTAACATTCCTACTTGGAGTTTCTTCGTATCAAATTTCTAGAATTCCAGAGATTACTAACTTAGGTAAGCAGATGCTCACAAGCTTTAAGCCAATAACGTTTGATATGGTGAGAGTAGCTGCAGATAGGGCAATATATGGAGTTGGGTTGGGGCTTGGATTTTATATAATGCTTGGAAGCTTTATTGGAAAAAGATTTTCACCTGGGAAAATTATAACCATAGGAGTTCTTATCCAGCTAGTTCTTGGGATTCTTGGAACATTCGCTATAATAAATTTCTTAGGAGCGTCTGAGAGTGGAGAAATGATACTAAAGGAATATGCTCAGGGAGAAGAAGAGGAAGCACTTGCAATCTTAGGTTATTTACCCACTATAATCTCAAGCACCCTAATTTTGGCATTGATAGGTATCGCTGTATTCCTGGCAGGGTTGACTAGTATCTTGCCAACTTCAGAGGTTGCCCTTCAGATAATCCAGCACTTGACACGTAAACCCAGAACAAAGGCTGCTCTTTGGCTGTTGATGATAGTTCTCCTGATAGGTTTAGTGAATTCTGCTCCAGCAATATCTGACATGTTTCTTAAGTGTGTATCAGCCATGGTGTTCATCGTGGCAATTTTTGAGTTGCTGCCAATTGTTACAACAGAGAAAAAGCTTTCAATAGCAAAAGTAGTGGCAGGGGTATCTGCCTTAATATTCCTTGTAGGATTTGGACTCCAAATTAAGCACATAATTGAAATTAGGTACTATGTTTCGCTGATTCTAGTAGTGATAATATTGGCTGAAGTTCTGTTGTGGGAGAAAATAGTTCCACAAGGTGAGGAAGAAATTTAAACCTTTCTCTTTTATTTGATTTTTAAACAAAAATAATAAGAAGAGGAAAGGAGTTTATTCTGCAAAAGTTATGATCTTAAGGGTTATGGGTCTTCTAACTACATTAGCTTTTCTTGCACCAATCAAGTATTTTGCTCCTTTCTCGCTCACTATATCAATTAACCTTTGGGTTATGACTCCGTTAAACACAACAGCATATATACTTTCTGAGCTTTCTATTGCACTTAACATGTCTCTTATTGGCACTTCTTTTATTATGTTCTTATTTTCATCTATTAGGAGAGCTATTGAGTCGTTCTTTACCTTCTCGATGAATTCCTCAAATTCTTTGTAGTCTGGCTTTAGTACTTTTAGGGGCTTTACAATTTTTTCATTTGGTTGAACTTGCGGTTGGGGTTTTAAACTTTCCTTTTCTTCTGTATATTCTTGTTTTCTAGCTCTCTCGTCCTCTTCTTCCTTTTCTCTTTCCTTAACTATTTCATAAAAGCTCTTTCCTTTGTTGAACAATTCGTTAATAACTTGTTCCGCTGGGACCTTACTTCTTAGCGCCTTTATAATTTCTTTTTTAGTTAGCTCTTCAACTTCTTTTCCTTCTGGAGCTCTGGCTACGTAGTCTATATCAGCAACTTGGAGGAGCTCTTTTAGAATTAGCTCTCCTCCTCTGTCTCCATCGGTAAACGCTGTTACTATTCTCTCCTTACTTAGTTTTATTATTGTTTCAGGAATTGATGTTCCTTCTACAGCAATTGCGTTCTTTATCCCGTGCCTTAAGAGATTAAGGACATCTGCTCTGCCCTCAACAACTATTATTGAGTCAGAAAATGGGACATGGGGTCCTGCGGGTAACTTCTCAGGACCATATTCGATAAGCTTCATTTCTCTTACTGCCTTTCTAACTTCCTCAACTAGCTCTTGTGTTTCTGGGATCTCCTCCTCCATGAGTGTTTCGAGTATTTCTTTTGCCCTTTCGATTATATACTTCCTTTTTGTGGCTCTAACATCCTCTATTTTTATCACTCTTATTTTTGCTTCGCAAGGACCTACTCTATCTATGGTTTCAAGGGCTGCTGCTATAATTGCAGTTTCTACTCTATCTAGGCTTGAGGGTACTAAAATTGTTCCATAAGTTTTGCCTGCCTTTGTGTGTACCTCAACTTTGATTCTTCCTATTCTTCCAGTTTTTTGAAGTTCTCTTAGATCTAAATCGTCCCCAAGAAGTCCTTCCGTCTGACCAAAAATTGCCCCCACTACATCTGGTCTTTCGACAACCCCATTAGCCTCAAATTCAGCATGAATAATATACTTTGTCGTTCCGAAATCATCTTTTGCTGCCATATTCCCACCTTCTTTAGCTTTTTCAAATCTTTGTTTTTCGGAAATCAACTGGTGGATCACAGTCTTCTTTCTTTTCATTAATCACCCTCCTTAGGGGCCCAGAAACGGAGCCTCAGGCTCTCCCACAAATCATAGAGATCTTCAATCCCCTTAGCGTCCTTTGAGGCAATAAATTGGAGTTCCCTTCTAGTTTCCATATCGACTTTTGTTAGACCTACTAAGAGGTCGTAGAGCCTTTTTGCGAGTTTCTCTCCAGTTTCGTCGAAATCTGTTAGGATCATTACTTCTTCATGTTCAGAGGCTAGTAACGCTACATCTGCAAGGGATGATCGGGAGAGCCTGAGGATCTCCGTTTGGACCCCCAATTTGCGTAGGGAATCTTCATCTCGCTTTCCCTCTACTATTATAACCCCCTTGAATTCTCGCAACCTTTCAATTATTTTTTCAAACTTTTCATAGTTTTCGGGATACATATAACTATCGGATATTTTGAGCGAAGTTTAGAGTTATAAATTTTTGGGCCTGGGCCTTTAACTATTTAGCAAATTTCTTTCACTTTTCCCACATAGCTAAACGGCTCTTCATAGAACTCTTCTATAAGTTTCTGGAGTTTCCTGGAGGTTTCTATCTGTATTCCCCATGCTCCTTCAATTTTTCCTTCCGCTGCCATTCTCCCCAAGAATTTTTTCATTTCTTCGCTAAGGGGAGATGGCTTGCATTTTGCCCAGGGGGTTCCAGGTAGAGGCATAAAGTAATGAGCTCTAACTTTTCCGCCCTTCTTAATTATCCATTTCATTAGTTCAATGCTTTTTCTCTGCATCTCTTCGGTTTCTCCTGGTAAGCCTACTATAAAGTCTACTACAGGAGTTATCCCATACTCAAGCGAGAGTTCAACAGCATTAATTACATGTTCCACTTTATGGACTCTATGCATTGCTTTCAACATTCTATCATCTCCGCTTTGAGCTCCTATTGCTAGCCTTCTTGTATCTGTATACTTAACTAGTAACTCTAAAGTTTCCCTAGTAACGAATTCTGGCCTCACTTCGCTTGGAAATGTTCCATAGAATAGTCTTCTCCCTTCCCTTCTGAGAGGTTGCAATGCCCCGAAGAAGTGCCTCGACTTTTTCAATTTTTAAAATCCCCCGGGGCTCCCATATGCGAATGCATTTGGGGTTATATATCGCATGTCTTTCATTCTCTTTGAGTACTTTACTATTTGGTCAATTGGCCTATGTCTCATTCTAAAACCTTTTGCGTAGGGAGTTTGACAATAGTAGCATCCAAAGGGGCATCCTCTACTTATCTCCATTGGTGAAATTAACTTTAACCCCTCTGGATATGGAGGGAATTTCCAGAAGTCTTCGACCTTTGCAAACCCTGTGAATACAAATTCATTTCCAAGATAAAAGGCAAGTCCTTTCACTTCAGCGAGGTCTTTTGTAACTGTGTAGTTTGTTTTCCTAAGTTTTGTGAGGAGGTTATAGAGGACCTCTTCTCCTTCTCCTATAACAGCAATGTCAAATCCCAGGACTTTGAGGGTATGCTTGGGCATCGCTATTGCATGATATCCTCCTGCTACCAAAATTGCGTTGATATTCTTCCTAATTTTTTCAACTTCCTTTTTAACAGTATCAACTTCTTGGCTATAGAAGGAGTATAGAATCACTTTTGGCCTCTTCTCAATTATTTCATCTAAATTGTTAGAAACTAACACGTTGGACAAATCATAGCCTTGGCTCTCTAACGCTGCAAGAAGGTGAACAAAGGCGTTATGATTTCTTCTAGTAATTCTTACTGCAACTTCATAATCCATGGGAAAACATTAAAAGAAACCCTTTAAAAACACTAAAGGTCTTACAAGGGGGACAAAAGGAAAAGTAAAAACGGAGAAATCAGCTCTTAATTGCGAGCTTAATGTCTTCGACCTTAACGGTCTTTCTACCTGCGTGCTTTGCAAGATCTACTGCCTTTTTTGCGATCTCAAGAGCTTTTTCCTCAAGGTGCTCTGCAAGTACCTTAGCTGCTTGCTCGCTAACTCTCTGAGCACCAGCCTTTCTTATAAGTCTGTCAACTGGGGCAATTGGTAATTCTCCCATCATCCACACCTCCTACAAGGTTCTTTCGTTTAAAATAGGGCTGTAAAAGTATATAAACTTTTCGCAAATTTTTGCCGCCTAATCCTCCTATGGGCTATTAGAAGGAGATCTAATTAATAATTATTTGATATTTTGGCACTTACATCTCTGATGTGCCTTATAGTGGGTCAGTTATAGGATAGAGGGTGAGTCCCGGGTAGGAGGTTCTTTTCATGTTTGGTGTAAAATAATGGTTATATTTTCCGCAAAAATTTTGATTCTAGGCGATATCCCTTTAGCATGAGCAGAGACAGTGCCGTTGCCATAATGTCGGCTAAACTTCCTGGGTTTCTTAAGTCTCTTTTTTCATACATAAACCTCTCAAATTCCTCTTCAGTTATCTTATTTTTAAGCAACTGGGTGGCCATTTCTTTAACTTTCTTAGCTTCTTGAATTCCAGCCTTCCTTATTATGAGAGTGTCTTCATATTTGGATAAGAGAACAACAAATGTTTTTCTTACCTTACCTTCAAGGTCTTCACTCTCTAAATTATTTTCAAGAAGCTTTAGCGTTTCATATGTTAGGTCATAGTTATTTAACCATTCACAAAACACTAATTCCCTTTCGCAGCTAATTTCTGCCAACTTATAGAGATTAATTCCATCTCTAACGAGATCCTCAAACGAAGTGTCGCTGTATACGTCATATTTAACCCCTCTTGGAATACCTTTTGGATTGGCAATTCTTATCGCTTTGTAGAGCTCTACTGTATCTAAGGGCGTTGATTTGGAAATCAATCTGGTAGCCATTTTACCGGCATCCTCTATAGAAGCTCCTGAAGACAGTGAAACTATTAAGGGAATACTCAACACTATTATCCCAAAGTTTGGATTTGCATCTTGGTACTTCTTTGCCTCTGCAACGGCAATCCTTATGAGCTTTCCAATTCCGACCTCGCTCTCGTTAATTTTTCCTTCTTTAAGCAGAATTCCTCTTTCAGTAGCCTCAAAATAAGGTCCGATTAGGGCAGTATTTCCAAATAAAAAATGATAGAATGTTAGGTCTTCAAAGTCCTTATATCTTGAAACGTTTCCAGGCTTTGGAATAGCTACTTCTAACAGACTTCCTAGGATGAATGCCCTTACTATTTCACTTTTCGTTTTCAACGGTTAGCTCACCCAGAATGTCTTCAATATCTACTTTAACAATCTTATTGCTATCTTCTGAAAGATCAGCAATCTTTCCGATAATTTTAGAATATGATATCTTGGCGGTAGAATTCTTTGGTATCGTGATTTTTACCTCTCCTATGACATCCTCAATCTGAACTTCTCTTGTTGCCTTGATCTCGGCTCTTCCAAGAATGTCCTCGCTCTCAAACACTTCTGTGTATGCTTGAATATTAACTTCCCCTAATACGTCTCCAACCTCTATTCTCTTAGTTGGTACTTCAACTATAAGTCTTCCCAGGATGTCTGATGTTTTTATGCTCGATAAGTTTCCCATGAGTATTATTTCTCCGTTTTTAAAGCTCTTTTCGCGACATTCTGAGCACGTTATAACCAGCGAGTCTTCAGAAACGGACACATTTATCGGAAGGTTGGAGAGAACCTTTATCTGTGGTTCGTTACTTGGCTTTATTTTTACCGTTCCAATTACGTCCTCTATGATAAGGGATGTTGCATTATACGCTCCTATTTCTTTTATAGGACCTGCATTATTAATAGTTTCACATGTGCAGTGGCAGTTGGGGAAGTCTAGAAAACTTATGGTGCTCCCTAAAGCTAGGAGGAATATTCCTGCTAAAATTAGTGCTCCTATTATTATCCCAATAACTGCACCAATAATAAAACCAAGTAATGATAGCCCCCTTCTCACTAGTATTCACCAATGAAAAAGGACTAACAAAAATATAAAAAATTTATGAATTATGAATACTTACAATGATCACTTAAGTAATTTAACAAATTCTCTCATCCAAGCGTAAAGGTCTCCTGGGTGTCTAGAACTAACCCAGTTTCCGTCAACAACAACCTCTCTGTCTATCCACTCTACTCCGGCATTAATCATGTCGTCTCTTATTCCTATGTAGCTTGTTCCCTTTCTTCCCTTTAGCACTCCAGCGGAAATCAATATCTGAGGACCATGACAGATAGTTGCCACTGGCTTTCCTTCGGTGAACATTTTTCTTGCTATCTCAACTGCTTTCTCGTTAAGCCTTACTCTCTCTGGGGCCCTTCCTCCTGGGAGAACTAAAGCGTCGAATTCGTCGGGGTTAACCTCGTCAAAGGTTAAGTCCACCTTGACTGAATATCCGTGCTTTCCTGTAATTACACCCTTCTCGAAGCTCGCTATGTAAACTTCGTGACCTTCTTCCTTGAGCCTGTGGTAGGGGTAGATTAGCTCTACATCTTCAAATTCGTTTGCACTCAAGAACAGTATCTTCATTCCTATCACCAAAGACTTTATTCGTGGCTTTTCTTTAAGGCATTTTGGGTTAACAATACTGTTTAATGAATTAGTTTTCAAAAAATGTTGTTGGTTAAATGAAGGTAAATAACTTTTTAAATGATTATTCTGGTATTTAAGTTAGGCGAGCCTAATCTGGAGGTGAGTGAGAATGGATATAAAGCCTGGAAAAATTACTGTTCAAGCTAATCCAAACATGCCTGAAGAGATAGCTAATTTGTTTAGAAAACAACACTATGAACTCGTAGGTAGGCACAGCGGGGTTAAACTTTGCCACTGGTTGAAGAAGAGTCTAACGGAAGGGAGATTCTGTTATAAGCAGAAGTTCTATGGCATTCACTCTCACCGTTGCCTTCAAATGACTCCAGTGCTAGCGTGGTGCACCCACAACTGTATCTTCTGCTGGCGTCCAATGGAGACTTTCTTAGGTACTGAAGTTCCAGAGCCCTGGGATGACCCAGCTTTCATAGTTGAGGAGAGTATAAAGGCCCAAAGAAAGCTGTTGGTGGGGTACAAGGGTAATCCAAAAGTTGACAAGAAAAAATTTGAGGAAGCTTGGGAACCAAAGCATGCTGCAATAAGTCTTTCAGGGGAGCCAATGCTTTATCCATATATGGGAGATCTGGTAGAGGAGTTCCACAAGAGAGGGTTCACGACATTTATAGTTACCAACGGAACAGTCCCAGAAAGCCTCAGGGAGATGATAAAGGATGATAAGCTACCAACTCAGCTCTATGTATCTCTGACAGCTCCGGATATAGAAACCTATAACAAAGTAAATATTCCTATGATCCCAGATGGGTGGGAGAAGATACTGGAGTTCCTAGAATTGATGAGAGATATCCCAACGAGAACTGTTGTTAGACTAACACTAGTTAAGGGAGAGAACATGCACAATCCAGAAGGATACGCTAGGCTAATAATGAAAGCGAGGCCAATGTTCGTTGAGGCAAAGGCTTACATGTTTGTAGGATTTTCAAGGAATAGGCTCACAATAAACAACATGCCAAGCCATGAAGACATAAGAGAATTCGCTGAAGCACTGGTCAAGTATCTTCCGGGTTATCACATTGAAGATGAATATGAACCAAGTAGGGTAGTTTTGATTATGAGAGACGATGTAGATCCTTCTGGAACAGGACTGGAGGGGAGGTTTATTAAACATTGAATTCCCAGGAATAAAGCTATAAATGGAATAGCTATCTACCATTTTGGGGGAGAGGACAATGGGTGAGAAAAGAAAAACTAGGCAGGCGGAGGTAAATATAGGGATGGTTGGTCACGTTGACCACGGTAAAACAACCCTTACAAAAGCTCTTACGGGGGTTTGGACAGATACTCACAGTGAAGAGCTTAGAAGGGGTATCACAATTAAGATAGGATTTGCAGATGCAGAGATAAGGAGATGTTCTAACTGTGGCAGGTATTCAACTTCACCGATATGTCCTTACTGTGGTCACGAGACAGAATTCATAAGGAGAGTTTCTTTCATAGACTCTCCCGGTCACGAGGCGTTAATGACCACAATGCTTGCTGGGGCATCATTAATGGATGGAGCAATTTTAGTTATAGCTGCAAATGAGCCCTGTCCAAGGCCTCAGACGAGAGAGCACTTGATGGCTCTCCAAATTATTGGGCAAAAGAACATAATAATTGCTCAAAACAAAATTGAATTGGTTGATAAAGAGAAAGCCTTGGAAAATTACAGACAGATAAAAGAGTTCATCAAGGGGACTGTAGCTGAAAACGCTCCAATAATTCCAATATCTGCCCTTCATGGGGCCAATATTGATGTGCTTGTCAAGGCAATAGAGGAGTTTATACCGACCCCAAAGAGAGATTCAAATAAGCCTCCAAAGATGCTCGTGCTTAGGAGCTTTGACGTAAATAAGCCGGGAACTCCTCCAGAAAAGCTCGTGGGAGGAGTTTTGGGAGGTTCGATAGTTCAAGGAAAGCTAAAAGTTGGGGATGAGATAGAAATTAGGCCGGGAGTTCCCTATGAAGAGCACGGAAGGATAAAATATGAGC
Source organism: Pyrococcus sp. (assembly GCF_030153625.1). Classification (NCBI taxonomy): domain Archaea; kingdom Methanobacteriati; phylum Methanobacteriota; class Thermococci; order Thermococcales; family Thermococcaceae; genus Pyrococcus; species Pyrococcus sp. The sequence continues at coordinate 29,946 of NZ_JASKLM010000003.1, forward strand.
CAATAACTACCGAAATTGTATCATTACAGGCAGGAGGACAATTCGTAGAGGAGGCATACCCAGGAGGGCTTGTGGGTGTTGGTACAAAGCTCGATCCCTACTTAACTAAGGGTGATCTAATGGCAGGAAACGTGGTTGGAAAACCTGGAAAACTGCCACCAGTCTGGACAGATCTAAGACTTGAAGTTCACCTACTGGAGAGAGTTGTTGGTACTGAGCAAGAGCTGAAAGTTGAGCCAATTAAAAGGAAGGAAATTCTTCTCTTAAACGTTGGAACAGCTAGAACAATGGGCCTGGTTACAGCTCTAGGTAAGGATGAGATAGAGCTTAAGCTCCAGATACCAGTTTGTGCTGAACCTGGAGAAAGAGTTGCAATTAGCAGGCAAATAGGGTCAAGATGGAGATTGATAGGATACGGCATAATTAAGGAGTAAAGGCAATGAAGAGAGTTTGGCTGGTTATTCCTGATACAAATTTCCTTTTTATTCCTGGGCAATTTGGCGTTGACATAATATCTGAGCTCGAAAGAATACTTGACGTGAACTACAAAATTGTGATACCGAACGTAGTTTTGGAAGAATTAAAGACTATTCTCAAAGAAGGTAAGCTTAGAGGAAAAGATCTAATTGCTGCTCGAATGGCACTTAAGTTAGCTGAAAGGTTTCCCACAGTTTACATAGGGGAGTTCATGTCCAAAACCACGGATGAGCTAATTTATGAGTTTGCAATTTCGAACGATAATGTGATAGTTTGCACTAATGATAAGCAATTGAGAAAAAGGTTGAGAGAAGCAGGGGTCCCAGTTGTGTTTCTAAGACAAAAAAAGAGGCTGGAACTTGAGGGCATGTTGGGATAAGTGACGAAATATTCCCAAGAAGAATTATAAACATTCCAAGGTATTTCCAAAATTCAGGTGAAATAAATGAAGGTTGCTGTAATTGGAGCGGGAACAATTGGAAGTGCTGTGGCAAGAGCTTTGGCCGAAAGTAACTATGAAGTTATTGCTACAAGAAGAAACATTGAGAAGGTTAAATGGCTGGAAAAGTATGGAGTAAAACTTGAAAAAGATAACAAAAAAGCAAGTAAGGAAGCAGATATTGTAATTATTGCAGTAAAACCAAGCAAAGTTGGAAAAATTTTGGAGGAGATAAAGGAAGAAGTTGAGGGTAAAATTGTAATTTCTCTAGCTGCTGGTATTCCAATAAAGCTTCTTAAGCGGTTCGCAAATGCAAAATTTGTGAGGGCTATGCCGAATATAGCTGTTCTCGTAAAAGAGTCTTTTACGGCCTATACAACAGAAGATTTAAGCGAAGAAGAAATTAGAACCGTTGAAGAAATCTTTGAGTCCTTTGGGAAGTACATAAGGATCGATGAGGAATATATGGATGCTATTACTGGATTAAGTGGATCTGGGCCAGCTTATGTCTCTGTGTTTTTAGAGGCCATGATATATGGTGGTCTGCGAGTTGGACTTCCAAGAGACATTGCAAGGCTTGCAGCTGCTCAAACCCTCCTAGGGACTGCGAAGCTCTTACTCGAGTTTGAAGGACACCCTGCTGAAATTAGGGATATGGTAATAACTCCTGGAGGAACAACGATAGATGGAATATTTGAGTTAGAGGAGGGAAAAATTAGAACAACAATAATGAAGGCCATTGATGCGGCAACTAAAAAATCAAAAATCTTATCAACAAGGCTATCTCCTTAAAACTATCGAAGTTGCATATTCTTCAACATTTTCTTCAATTTTTCTAGTCCAGTATTCCCTCAGCTCTTTGATTTCAAACTCTTCTTGAGTTTTTGTCTTCCACTCTATGGCCTTTGCTAGCTCCAAAGCTAAGTTTGCGTCTAAGACCAATGGAACATTTAAATCTGCTGCAAGTCTTCTGATTTCGTAGTCTTTATCTTTTGCATATCCTGTGGTTATTACAATGTCTATTTTTCCTTCTTTAATCATATTAACTGCTTCTTGTTTTGAAATCTCAATTTCTCCAATGCTTCCATCAATTGAATACGTTTTAATTCCGAGATTCGCTAAAATCTTTGCCGTTTCTTTTAGGATATTTTCTTTCTCCCAACCATAGACTAAGGCGGAACTTTTTGGAAGCTCATTTGGCTTTACTGAGAGCCAGCTTTTTAGCAGGGCATCTTCGTAATATGTTCCGAGGGCTGCAACCTCTCCTGTTGATCTCATCTCTGGGCCAAGGAATGGGTATGCTCCTTGAAGTTGGGCCCAGGAGAACTGTGGACTCTTTACTCCATAAGCTATAGGAGGGATCTCATAGTATTTTTCTTCAACTCCAATTTTTAGTTCTCCATCTAAAACTGCCTGGGCAGATAATTCCATTAGATTTACTCCTCTGGACTTACTGGAGAATGGCATTGATCTGCTAGTCCTTAGGTTGAGTTCTAGAACGTAGGGCTTTTTGTCTATCACAAATTGGACGTTGAATGGTCCCTTAATTTCTAGCTCTTTAGCAAGCTCGTAAATTATTTCCCACATACTTTTGATGTTGCGTTCACTTACAGTTCTCCATGGAGTTACCATCGTTGAATCCCCACTATGGACCCCTGCACCTTCGATATGCTCGAGTGTTACTCCAACAACTTTCTTCCCATCGCTAACAGCGTCAATCTCAGCTTCTGTTCCTGGGATAAATTTGGATATTAATACTGGGTGCTCAGGTGAGACTGAAGTAGCTTCCTTTAGGAAGTTAACTAGCTCCTTCTCATTCCAAGCGACTTTCATTGCTGTTCCACTTAAGACGTAGCTTGGCCTCACTATTACTGGATACTCAATTTTCTTTGCGAGTTTTGTAGCTTCTTCAATGCTCTCTGCTGAGATCCATTCTGGCTGAGGAATTCCAAGCCTCTCTAATAGCTTTGAGAATTTGGCCCTGTTCTCCGCCTTATCCACGCTCTTTCCTGAAGTTCCGAGTAGCTTTACCCCAGCGTTTTCTAATTTCTTTGCTAAAGAATTTGCCAATTGGCCTCCTGCAAATGCCACTACACCAATAGGCCTTTCGAATTCATATATATCAAGAACTCTCTCAAGCGTTATCTCATCAAAGTACAGCCTATCGCTCATGTCCCAATCAGTTGACACTGTTTCTGGATTATAGTTTAGAATTGCCGCTTCTATTCCCCTCTTTCTTATGGCATTTACGAAGTTAACAACTGCCCAATCGAACTCAACACTTACTCCTATCCTAAACACTCCCGCTCCCAGGACTAGAATACTGGGCTTCTTTGGTTTTGGAATGTCATTTTCAATACCATCATACGTAACGTATAAGTAGTTTGTTTTTGCTGGAAATTCTCCAGCTAGCGTGTCAATGTTCTTAATTACTGGTCTCCATTTCTTTTTCATTTTCCTTTTTGTTAAAAGTTCAATCTCCCAATCGCTGAATCCAAGCCTTTTGGCTTCCCTAATAAGTTCATCTGTTGGATTCTTCCTTAATTCCTCTGCTATCTTAACGATATCTTCTATTACATAGATAAAGAACTTGTCAACTTTTGTTATCTTGTGGATATCTTCAACCGTAGCTCCCAGCCTAAGGGCCTTGGCTATGTGCATCAATAGGTATGGTTCTTTTCTCTTTAACCTCTCTAAAACATTTTCGAGAGGCTCATCTTCCAAGTAGTATTTACCAATGAGCTCATCACCAATGTCAAGCATTCTTATTGCCTTTTGAAACGCTTCATGTAGATTCCTTCCGATTGCCATAACTTCTCCTATGCTTTTCATCTCACTTCCTATACTTTTGTTTACCTCCTCAAACTTCTTAAGATCCCACCTGGGAATCTTAACGGCTACATAGTCAAGACTTGGCTCAAAGGCTGCTGTTGTGACTCCTGTAACGGTGTTCCTCAATTCGTCTAGGGTATATCCTATTGCCAACTTTGCAGCTATGTATGCGAGAGGATATCCAGTAACTTTACTTGCAAGTGCTGATGACCTACTCATCCTGGGGTTTGTCTCGATGACGTAATATTCCTCAGAATTGGGACTTAGTGCGAGCTGAACATTTCCCTCCCCAATCAACTCTATTGCGTCCGCAACACCAATTGCAGCATCCCTCAGCATTTGATATTCCCTGTTGGTTAGGGTCTGAGAAGGACCTACGACTATTGATTCTCCTGTGTGAACTCCCATAGGATCAACGTTCTCTAAACATACAACTGCAACCGAGTTTCCAGCTTTATCCCTAACAACTTCGAACTCTATCTCTTTCCATCCGTTGAGGTACTTCTCCACGAGAACTTTTCTTATTTCACTTTGAGCAAAGGCCCTTATAATGTATTTTTCAAACTCTTCCCTGGACTTAGCTATGAAAGAACCCCTGCCTCCCAAGTTGAAGCTTACCCTTACTATTACTGGAAATCCAATGTTTTCAGCAATTTCAATGGCTTCCTCTGGAGTTTTTGCAGCGTCGCTGGGGGGAACTGGTAGGCCAACTTTTTTCATGGTCTTTTGGAACTTCTCCCTGTCGAGCGCTCTTTCAATCCCTTCAATTGGAGTTCCCAAGACCTTTACGTTGTATTTGTCTAATATTCCCTTTTTGTACAGGGAAACTCCTAGAGAGAGTGCGGTCTGTCCTCCAAATCCGACTAGTATTCCATCGGGTTTTTCTTTTTCAATAACTTTTTCTATAAACTCGGTTTTTAATGGAAGGAGATAAACTTTATCCGCGAGCTCATAACTAGTTTGAATTGTGGCAACATTTGGATTTATTAGGACTGATTCTATTCCTTCTTCCCTTAATGCTTTTAGTGCTTGACTTCCACTGTAATCAAATTCAGCTGCCTCACCGATTTTTATTGCACCAGAACCAATAACAATGACTTTTGATACATCAACTTTCATTTTCCTCCCTCCATCATCTTTGCAAATTCATCAAAAACCCACAATGAATCCCAGGGACCAGGAGAAGCTTCGGGGTGATATTGGGTTGCTATAATAGGTAAACTTTCGTGTTTTATCCCCTCTACAGAATTATCATCAAGGTTTATCATCCATACCTTAAACTCATTTAGGCTTTCAGGAATAATTGCATAGCCATGATTTTGAGTAGTAACGAACGCCTTCCCGCTCTCTAAGTCTTTAACCGGCTTGTTAATCCCTCTGTGGCCATACTTAAGCTTGTATATTTCTGCTCCATCTGCTAAAGCTAGAAGTTGTTGACCAAGGCATATTCCCATCATTGGAATTTCTTCGTTGAATGCTTTCCTAATACTCTTAGCTACTTCTTTTAGGAGAACGGGATTTCCGGGTCCATTGCTTATGAATATACCATTTGCGTTGTAAGAGTAGTAGGCCTCAACTATGTCCCAGTTCCATGGAATCCTAACAACTTTAATTCCCCTCCTAAGTAACTCTCGAAGAATCCCAAACTTCACTCCCAAATCAAGCATCACCACTGTAGCTTTGGCATTTTCTGGTGTGTGTACAATTGGGGTTTTTGGTGATACAAGTTCAACAAAATTAGTATTTTCATAGCTTATCTTCCTCACGTTCTCCAAAACTTCTTCTAAATCTGCCTCTGTTGTGACTATTGCTCCCCTCATTACGCCTTGCTCTCTAATTTTCTTGACCAGAGCCCTAGTGTCAACCCCGTGAAGTCCTGGAACGCCCTCCCTCCTTAGCCATTCATCTAGACTCATTTCACTGCTCCAGTGGTTAGGTCTCATGAGAAAGGATATTACGAAGCCCTCTACTTTAATTGAGTCTGATTCGTAATGTAGGGGAAGCCCATACTCCTTTAGGCTTTTAGATGGTACTCCGTAAGTCCCCATTAGGGGATTTGTGGCGATTAGGATTTGTCCCTTGTATGAAGGATCAGTCAGGGACTCTGGGTATCCTACCATTGCTGTCGTGAAGACTACTTCCCCATACCTGACTGTTTCTGCACCAAAGGCCCGTCCTTCTATTACGGAGCCATCTTCCAGAACTAAATATCCTTTTTTGTACCGACCCATTAAATGCCCTCTCACGCTCAGCTTTTCATGATTTTTATTTCTTTTGTAACATCAACTGCAAAAACATAATAAAAAGTTGCAAATAGAACAATGATTATAGCTCTCTCATCTTGATGATGAGGTCTTCAAGAACAGTGTAAGCTGAAGGAGCATCTTTCCTATCAACTAAAAGTATAGTGTCCTTGTAACATGAAATAACCTGGGTAATATTTATCCCATTTACGGCAAGAGCTGTGGTAATGAATGCCACGATTCCTGGGGTTTTTATTATTGCTAGTGGACTTATTAGGAGAATAGCTGTTTGTCCTTCTTGGATGTCAATTATTCCGCCCTTTAGTAGCTCTAGTACTTTTTCCTTTTCTTCATTTGCTATGGCTATAGTGAAAGTTTCAATCCCCTGGCTCAGCTGGAAGAACCTCGAATCTTTTGCTATTTCAACTAATTCTCTTATTTTTGATAGGACAATGTCCCTTCTTGCAGTAATTACAACCAAATCTGACTGTAGTTGGATAACCGTTTTTGAGATGACTTCCTTTATAGCTTTCTCGAACTCACTTCTTTCTTCGCTAAGCTCTTCCCCCAGTCTTATAAGAGCCATTTTTATAGCGCCAGTAGACGCTTTTATGCCTTTTTTCTTGAATTCTTCCTCTATAAATCTTGCTAGAGCACTGTAGTTTACTATTCCAAGAATCATAAGTTCCCTTATACAGGGCCTCGTTCCTATGTACTCTTTTACAAGCTTTGCTATGCTTGGTTTCTCTTCCTCTTTCCTCATTGTGCACACCCTCAACTAATACTTTAGTGGTTGATAATTATGTTGTTTTCTCCTTTTCTCCATTTTCCTTGATGAGCCTAGGAAGGCAAAATGTTGAGAGAAAAAATACTCAGTGGGGTATTCTCTCCTGTGTTCTCCCTTTAGTAATCACTAAGAGTGACAATGTTGAAGTAGGAACTTTTTTAAACACTGAAAATAGAGAACAATACTGAAATAGACTTAACTAGGATGATAAGATCTGGGGGGATACATAAATGAACAGAAAAGGGTATGGAATATTGCTAAGTTTGTTGATAGCCCTATCTCTAGTGCCAGCTTTCTCTCTAGCAGCACCACTCACAATAAAGCCATCACCAAGTCCAGAAATTTCATCTCAAATTAACAGGATACTAGAGAAAACTACAGACGAGGAAGTTAGAGTCATTATAGCTCCCGAAAAAGAAGGGGATTTCGAAGTCTACAAAAAAATAGCAGAAATTGGAGAAATCGATCCAATAAGCAAGCCACAATTCAGGTTTATAGTCGCCACTATTCCAAGATCTAAGTTAGAGGAACTGAAGAAAATTGAAGGAATATCTGGAGTATGGTTAGATAGAAAAATTGAACTACCCAAACCTGAAATTAATCACGTAACCCCTCCAGCAGAGAAGCCGGATATGTTCCTGAGTATCTTTACAACGAGGGCATACGATGCCTGGACTAACTATGATGTCTTAGGAGATAACGTTAGAGTAGCAGTACTTGATACAGGAGTTGACATGGCTCATCCGTTCTTACAGGTTACTTTAGATGGGAAACCAAAAATCATTGATGTCTTTGATGCCACAGATGAAGGTCTAACCTCTCTAACTAAGGTCGAGTACAACTCTGCACTAAATGGATTCATCATTGATAATGTAACATACACTGCTCCGTCCTATAGCTGTACAAATGTGACATACTATTTTGGCATGCTACCCGAAAGATACTTTGACATAAACTTTGATGGAAATCTAACAGAGATACCAGCCTTAGTAGTGGTCTGTGATTCTCAAGTGATTGCAGCTTTAGACTTAGATCTTGATAATGACTTCACAGAGCCTGAATACACTATTAATGGTATATACCACGATACCTTAGATTACATTCTATCGCAGGGTAACCTATCAATTGCTTTGGCATCATTTGACGTCATCAACGAAACAGCTGCAGAAGCTTACTTCTTCTGGGATGGGCATGGCCACGGTACCCACGTCTCTGGAACTATAGCAGGAGTTGGACTTCCAGACGATCCATACTTCCGTGGTGTCTATGGAATGGCTCCAAATGCTCAGATAATGGGTGTAAGAGTTCTTATTTCTGCAGGATATGGATATACAAGCTGGATCATCTATGGAATGATATACGCTGCAGCTATTGGACCAGATGGAATTGTGGACAGTGGAGATGAAGCAGATGTCATAAATATGAGTCTTGGAGGATGGCTCGACTACAATGATAATACAGATAATCCAGAAAACTTCTACGTCAACTACCTCAGCGATAGATATGGAGTTGTATTCTCAATTTCAGCCGGAAATAACGGGCCGGCACTAAATACCGGAGGTGCCCCTGGAACCTCAGACTTCGCAATAACAGTAGGTGCTTACGTTGAAGGAGTTAGGTGGGAATACCTCTATGGAGTGCCTGGTGTCAAGGATGGATTGATGCACTTCTCCTCAAGAGGACCAAGGATGGATGGAATGCTAGATCCAGATGTAATGGCTCCTGGAGGACTAGTGTTCTCTTCAGTCCCAATCTGGTACAAAGTGGCATATAATGACCCGACCTACTATTGGGACTTCTGGAGTGGTACATCAATGGCTGCACCACATGTATCGGGAGCAGCAGCTCTGCTAATAAGCTATGCAAAAGCCCACAACCTAACATATGATCCACTTAAGATAAAGCAGGCACTAATGCTCTCAGCATATAAGTACGATGACCTAAACATGGTTGATCAAGGATTTGGTCTAATCCAAGTGGATAAGGCAATAGAAGTTCTTACCAACCTAAGCTCAGAGGAGAGTGTAATGCTTTATGCAGGTGTTCCAGTCACGACATTTAGGACATTGCTAGATACTCCATGGATACCTGCAAACGGACTTAACTCATACTTTGTAGTGGAGTATGGTCTTCCATATTTATACGGAGGAATATACCTTAGAAACGAATACCCCGTATCAGTTCCAGTATATGTGTACAGCCTTAACTATAACGGAACACTCAAGGTCTACAGCTCTGTTGACTGGGTTAAGGTTAACTCAACTGAAATTTCAGTAGCTCCAGGAGAACCAGCTGTCTTTGATGTAAAGATTGACTATGACAAGATAAGTGAGCCTGGATTGTACGAGGGAATAATTTACATTGACAACCCAGAAACAACGTACTTGGAAGGATTCGTTCCAGTAACAGTGCTTGTCCCAGAAAAGCCAGTTGATGGTACGGTGGTAATTAGTGGTGAACACGAGCCTAAATCAATGAGGCCTTCAAGGTACTTCTTCGAAGTTCCTGAAGGCGTTAAGAAAGTAGAAATAACGGTAACTACGAATTCTGCAAACGAGGCAATATTCCAGCTAGTTCCACCTTATGGAACCCAGATGCTAAGATGGTTAGACTACTCTGGATTCGGACTCAGAAACAGAACAATAACATTTACCAATCCAACTCCTGGAACCTGGGAGTTAGTAGTTTATGCCTATCCCACATGGACAACAAAAGATGTTCTAACGTACACCTTTGAAATCAAGATGTACGGAGTTGAAGGAGAGCCAAGTGTTGTATTTGTAGACTTAAAGCCAGGAGAAGAGAAAGAAGTAGAAGTAAAGTTTACCAACAGGTATGCTACTGTAATAGGAAACGTCTTTGTAACTGATGATATCGAAATGTTGCCACTAGTTGTTGGAGATGGAGAATATGTATACGCCGAGAGCTTAGATACTTCAGACCTCTTATACGTTGAGGCGGGTGCCTTACCATTAGAACCTTTAGAGGAGCTTTGGATTGAGATGGGCCTTGCTCTAGAATCTAACTACCCAATGTACAGAGTTGCAAGGGGAGGAGTTGTAGATGCAATGTTACCAGAGGCTCCAATGTATGTTTATGCAGAAGGTGAAGGTGGAGACTGGTTGTTCTATCTATTCCAGATTCTAAGAGGAGATGATAACACTACAATGTTCTCGGCATATCCAAAGAACCTTCAATACTTCCTACCTGGAGATACCAGAACAGTTAAGCTAAAAGTCAGGGCCAATGAAACTGGAACGTACTTTGGAGCAGTTGGAATAGAAGATCAATTCGGCAATGTCATTGGAATTGTGCCAATAGTTGTTCAAGTTGGAGAACCTGAACTTGAAGTACAACTTGTACAGCCACAAGAAATTAAGCTTGGAGAGGAAGTAACATTAACACTTTGGGTGCTTGACAAGGCAACAATGCAACCAGTAGATACACTAGTAAAAGTTGTGATAAACGGTAAGGTATACTACACTGCCTCTGGAAAGGTCGAGTTCAAGTATATTCCAACAAGCCTTGATGAAGAAATCTCAGTTGAGGTAATATCTCCAGTATATGCAGACTATCACGGAATGTTTAAGCTAAATGTAGTGGAACCTGTGACAGAAGAAGAAGTAAAAGCGGGAGAGCTGCCACAAGTTACAGTAGCAGGAGAGAATGTGGTAGTTGAGAGTGTAGAAACTGCTGGCAGAACTGTTGAAGTTACAGTGAATGGAGAAACAGGGGAGCAAGCTGTTGTAATGGTAACACTCCCATTAAAGGCTAAGATAACTAAAGTTGAAGTTGAGCCTGCAAGTGCTCTTGTCAAGTGGTGGACAGAAAAAGGTGAAAACGCTCAATATGTATTCGTGGAAGTACAATTTGCCTCTTCAGTTACTGTAAGGGTTAGCTACACACTTCCAGTAGCTCCTTCAATCACTATGTGGAACTTCCTCAGTTACACATACTACAAGCTATATCTCAAGAAGTATGAGGAGTACATGGAGAAAGCCAAGGAGTTAGGAGTTGACGAAGAGACAATAAAGAAAGCAGAAGAGCATTACAATTTGGCTATCTCCTACTATAATAAGGCCATTGAATTGGCAGAAGGTTCTATCATATCGAGCTTAGGTGACATACGACTATTGTCTCCACTTAGACAAGCCTACCTACACTTAAAGATGGCAGTTGAGATACTTGAAGATGCCATCAAAAGTCATGAAAAACTAAGCGAATGAAATTTAGGCTTTTCTTTTCTTACTATTTTTTAATTCTCAATCTTTGGACAAATACGCCTGTCCAAATATTTAAATCTATTCTACTATTTTTGACAAAGTGGTGGGTATAATGGGTGATGGTTTTTGGGCTGACCAAGGCTATTAGAAAAACCAAGAAAAATCCAATCATAGCGGAAATTAAAGTCTATTCTCCAAAATATGGAGATCTTTTAAGGGGCAGGGATCCTCTAAAGATTCTAAGGGCATATGAAGAGGGTGGAGCTGTAGGTATTTCTTACATAACAGATCAAAAGTATTTTAAAGGGAGCTTTGACTTTCTAAAAGTTCTATGCAAGGAGACTACTCTCCCAGTGCTGAGAAAGGATTTCATAACAAGCAAAGAAGAAATTGAAAAAACAGCAGAAGTTGGAGCCTCTGCTGTTCTATTGATAACTAGGCTATTAAAGGACGAGCTGCCAGAGTTCGTAGATTATGCGAAAGAACATGGGTTAGATACTCTAGTAGAAGTTCATACTGAAGAGGATCTGAAACTTGCCATTAAAACGAATTCTACAATGATAGGGATTAACAATAGGGACATTGGCAAGCTAGAGATGGACGATGGAAATGTCTCTTTAACTGAAATTTTAGCTCCAAAAATACCAGAAAAATTCGTTAAAGTCAGTGAAAGCGGAATAGCAACATTGGAAGATTTGAGAAGAGCCTTAAGGGTGGCTGATGCTGCTCTTATTGGAACGGCCTTAATGAAAGCCGAAAACCCGGGAGAGCTTCTTAAAAAATTCGTGGAGGCTAAGATATGATGCTTGAGAAGATAGTAGAAAATAAGCATTTATCCTTCGAAGAAGCTTACGAGTTATTTAACATCCTCAAGGAAGAAAGTGAAGTCAGGATTGCAGCATATCTTGCGGCTCTCCAAACTAAAGGGTACACATCAGAGGAAATAGCGGGATTTGCAAGGGCCATGAGAGACAATGCAATTAAGTTGGATCTTGGGGAGATTCTAGACACCGCTGGGACTGGAGGGGATAAATCATTTACAATAAATGTAAGCACCGCATCGGCCCTTCTTCTATCACAATATACAAAGGTAGCTAAGCATGGCAATGTTTCCATAACATCAAAAAGTGGCTCCGCAAATCTACTGGAGGCCCTGGGAATAAACATCAGGATTCCCCCAGAGAAGGCTAAAGAGATGATTGAAAAAGCTAACTTCACATTTATATTTGCTCCTATGTATCATCCAGCCCTAAAGAGAATAATGCCTGTAAGGAAAGAACTTAGAATAAAAACTATTTTCAACATTTTAGGTCCACTAGCAAATCCAGCAAATCCAGCTTATCAAGTTGTGGGTGTTAACTCTAGAGATCTGGTAGAGAAGATGGCAAGAGCCCTAAGTTATCTCGGTGTTAAAAGGGCTGTAGTTGTTCATGGTAGCGGGTTGGATGAAGTGAGCCCAAAGAAAGAAACTACAGTTGCTGAAGTCAATAGGGATGAGATAGACATTTACACTGTTACTCCTGAGGACTTTGGGTTAGCCAGGACTAAAGTTATACCTTGCTACTCTCCGGAAGAAAGTGCTGAGAGAGTTAAAGCTGTTTTGCGGGGAAATGGAAGAGAAGAAGACAGGAATTTTATCCTATTAAATTCGGCGATGGCCCTTTATGTAGCGGGAATTGCCTCTGATTTGAAAGAGGGGGTGGAACTAGCTGAGAATGTTCTAGGAGAAAAAATGATCAAAAAATTGGAGGAGATTGCATGTTTATCAAAAAGCTAGAACGAGTGTCCCCTCTTAACTTATACTTTGTTCTTAGAGAACTTGAACATCCTTTTATCCTAATGTCGGCAGAGAAGCATAACAAAAAGGCTAGGTTCACTTACCTCTCAGCGGTACCCGAATTTATTGTAAGTATACATGAGAGAGGAACTTATCTAGATGGGAAAAAAGTATCAAAAGAAAAGAATCCATTCAAAGGGTTGAAGGGCTTTATGAAGCACTCAGTAAGTGGAGAAAGATTCATGGGCGGTTTAGTTGGATACATAGCTTATGATGCAGTTCACAACTACATAGAGGGAAATGTCGAGGAGCCTTCAGTTTTTGGCTATTATCCATGGACATACATTTATGATCATCTGGAAAATAAACTCTACTTCGTTTCTCTAGAAGAACCCCCATTTGACCCAGAGGTTATGGTGGAAAAGGCAAAAAGGGTAGAAGTTCCCAGGGATGACGGAGGAAGTTCAATTTTAAAAACTGACGCAAATAAAGAAGAGTTTATCGAAATTGTAGAAAAGGGGAAAGAGTACATATTTTCAGGAGACGTATTTCAAGTTGTCCTATCGAGAGAGTATGTAGTTGAAACGGACTTAGATCCTTTCACGATTTACCTTAGGTTGCTAGATATTAACCCCTCCCCTTACACTTTTCTCCTTGAATTCGAGAAGGTAATGGTAGGGGCATCTCCCGAAACAATGGGTTCTGTCGAAGGAAAAATTGTCAAGATAAATCCAATTGCAGGAACTGCCCCAAGGGGAAGGAACGAAGAGGAAGACAAAGCACTTGAAAGGGCTTTACTCTCCGATGAGAAAGAAAGGGCAGAGCATGTGATGCTAGTGGATTTAGCAAGAAATGATGTCAGGAGGGTTTCAAAACCCAGGAGCGTGAAAGTGGTAAGGTATTTTGATGTGGTCAAGTACAGTCATGTCCAGCACATTGAAAGTGAAGTCATTGGGGAGTTAGCTGATGATAAAGATATGTTTGATGCAATTGAGGCAACTTTTCCAGCTGGAACGTTGACAGGAGCTCCAAAGATTAGAGCAATGGAAATTATAGATGAGCTGGAAAAAAGCAGGAGAAGGGTTTACGGAGGGGCTGTCGGATACTTTTCAGTGACTGGTTATGCAGACTTTGCCATAGCAATAAGGATGGCAGAAATAGATAAGCATGCTCACATTAGAGCAGGAGCTGGAATAGTTGCAGATTCAATTCCAGAAAAAGAATTCAATGAAACTGAAAATAAGATGAGGGCCGTTCTAAAAGCTTTTGGGGTGGAGCAACATGATTCTGATAATTGATAATAGAGATTCTTTTGTCTGGAACCTTGCTGAATATGTATCATTTTTTGATGAAGCGGTGGTAGTTTCTAACAGAATAACACTCAGTGAAGTCAAAAAGCTGGATCCCGATGGTATAATAATCTCACCAGGTCCAGGTCACCCATTGGATAGAAGAGAAGTTGGCAATTCGCCTGAAATAGTTTTAGAATCAGAAGTTCCTCTCTTGGGGGTTTGCCTGGGCCACCAAATAATTGGAGCTGTTTTTGGAGGGAAGATCGGTAGAGTAACACCAAGACATGGGAAGGCTAGCCTAATTAAACATGATGGTGAGGGAGTTTATAGAGGAGTAAAGAATCCATTTTTGGCTGGAAGATACCACTCTTTAGCAGTTTTAGAGCCACCAAAGGGGTTCAAGGTCACGTCGGTTTCTCTAGATGATGGGATAATCATGGGCATTAGGCACAAAAATCTCCCAATAGAAGGAGTCCAATTTCACCCAGAGAGCGTTTTGACAAAAAGAGAAGATGGATTGAAAATTATTCAAAACTTCGTGGAGATGACGAGATAATGTTCGTAAAGATATGTGGAATAAAGAATCTTGAAGAGCTTGAAATCGTAGAAAAGCATGCAGATGCTACGGGGGTTGTCGTCAATTCAAACTCGAAGAGGAGAGTATTGCTTGAAAAAGCTAGAGAAATAATAGAAAATTCCACTATCCCAGTTTTTCTAGTTTCTACTATGGTTGGATTCTCTGAATGGGCCGTGGCAATTGAGAGAACTGGAGCTCAATACATTCAAGTTCACTCCAATGCTTTGCCTCAGACGATTGACGCATTAAAAAGAGAGTTTGGAGTTTTTGTTATGAAAGCATTTAAGGTTCCAACTATCTCCAAGAATCCTGAAGAAGATGCTAGCAGGCTTCTCTCAGAAATAGCTAGGTACAATGTTGACATGGTTCTCCTTGATACGGGGGCTGGTAGTGGAAAGCTTCATGACCTAAGAGTTTCTTCTTTAGTCGCAAGAAAAATTCCAGTTATATTGGCCGGAGGATTGAATTCTGAAAACGTTGAGGAGGTCATTAAAGTTGTGAAGCCCTATGGCGTTGATGTTTCTTCTGGAGTTGAGAAAAATGGAAGAAAGGATCCCAAGTTAGTTGAAGAATTTGTAAGGAGGGCTAAAAATGTGGTTTGGTAAGTTTGGAGGTCAATATGTGCCTGAGACTCTAATAGAGCCGTTAAAAGAGTTAGAAAAGGCTTATAAAAGGTTTAAAGACGATGAAGAGTTTAATGAGCAGTTGAATTACTACCTCAAAACTTGGGCTGGTAGACCAACGCCTTTATATTATGCCAAAAGATTGAGCGAAAAGATCGGTGGGGCAAAGATATACCTAAAGAGGGAAGATTTAGTTCACGGAGGAGCTCACAAGACGAACAATGCAATAGGGCAGGCTTTGTTAGCAAAGTTCATGGGTAAAACGAGATTAATAGCTGAAACTGGAGCTGGCCAGCATGGTGTCGCAACGGCAATGGCTGGGGCTTTACTTGGCATGAAAGTTGACATATATATGGGAGCTGAAGACGTTGAAAGGCAAAAAATGAATGTTTTCAGAATGAAACTATTGGGTGCAAATGTGATTCCAGTAAATTCTGGTTCTAGGACATTAAAGGATGCAATAAATGAAGCCTTAAGGGATTGGGTCGCCACGTTCGAATACACTCACTACTTAATAGGTTCTGTAGTTGGTCCCCATCCGTATCCAATAATAGTTAGGGACTTTCAGTCCGTGATAGGGAGGGAAGCTAAAGCTCAGATTCTTGAAGCTGAGGGACAGTTGCCTGATGTAATAGTGGCTTGTGTCGGAGGAGGAAGCAATGCAATGGGGATATTTTACCCGTTTGTAAGTGACAAGAAGGTTAAACTTGTTGGAGTCGAAGCTGGAGGCAAAGGTTTGGAGAGTGGAAAACACTCAGCATCTCTAAGTGCTGGTGAGGTAGGGGTATTCCATGGAATGCTTAGCTACTTCTTACAGGATGAGGAGGGTCAGATAAAGCCTACCCACAGCATTGCTCCTGGCCTTGACTACCCAGGAGTGGGACCTGAACATGCATACCTTAAGGAAATCCAAAGAGCTGAATACGTTACTGTAACTGATGAGGAAGCGCTGAGAGCATTTCATGAACTTTCAAGAACTGAGGGGATAATTCCTGCTCTTGAATCAGCTCATGCAGTGGCTTATGCAATGAAGCTTGCAAAAGAAATGAGCAGAGATGAGATAATAATTGTAAACCTTTCTGGAAGGGGAGACAAGGATCTTGATATAGTCTTGAGGGTGAGTAGAAATGTTTAGGGACGGTTCTCTAATTCCATATTTGACAGCAGGAGATCCAGATAGGCAATCCACTCTCAACTTCCTCCTATCTCTTGATGAGTATGCAGGGGCGATAGAACTAGGAATTCCATTTAGCGATCCAATAGCTGATGGTAAGACAATTCAAGAGTCACACTATAGGGCACTAAAAAATGGATTCAAGTTGAGGGATGCTTTCTGGATTGTTAAAGAATTTAGAAAGCATTCCAGCACTCCAATAGTCTTGATGACCTACTACAACCCAATATACAGAACGGGGATTAGGAATTTTCTATCAGAGGCGAAGGCAAGCGGTGTGGATGGAATTCTAGTTGTGGATCTTCCAGTTTTTCATGCCCAGGAGTTCACAGAGGTTGCCAAAGAAGAAGGCATTAAGACGGTATTTTTGGCGGCTCCAAACACTCCAGATGAAAGACTCAAAATTATTGATGAGATGACTACTGGGTTTGTATATCTAGTCTCTCTCTACGGGACAACAGGAGCTAGAGAGGAAATACCTAAAACTGCCTATGATCTGCTTAGAAGGGCTAAAAGGATATGCAAAAACAAGGTTGCTGTAGGCTTTGGGGTATCCAAAAGGGAGCATGTTATAAGTTTGCTTAAAGAAGGTGCTAATGGAGTTGTTGTGGGAAGTGCTTTGGTAAAGATAATAGGGAAGTATGGAGGAGAAGCTACAGAACTCTTAAAGAAAAAAGTAGAGGAACTTTTAGGGATCTAAAACTTTGTAAAACTTTTCGTATGCTTTCTTTATCTCTTCTCTTGGAATTTTTTTAGAGAGTTCGTGCACATCTGTGGAGTTCACAATTTTAAAGAATTCTTCTATCTCTTCCCTGGACCTTTTAATGACTTCTTCTATAAACCTTGGATCATCATTTAGTACTGCCTTTCCATAGATGGTAAGAAATCTAAAAGAAGTTCCCCCAAACCTTTCTAGATTGTTCTCAAGTGAGAGTTTAAGATAGGCAATGCCCAATAGATAGGGCACTCCAATAACGAATCCAATAATCCTATCATGCTCCTCCGCACTCATGAATTCAATTCTTCCACCCAGCTTCTCGATAAACTTTCCGACGTCTTCGGCATCTTTTTTCCTATTTCTTACAGGAGTGATGATAAAATAAATGCCCCCTAAAGCTCTTAGCTCCTGGACCGAACATTGGATGGACGCTCGCTACTTTTACCTCCTTGGGAAATCCTTGATACTCGGTAACCACATCTCTTTTGAACGTTGCTATGTCAAAAATCATGATATCCTTTGGATTATTTGATGATACTTCTCTCAACTCCTTAATCTGGGCCTTTATGTTCTCTATTGTGGAGGCAAGTATTATGACATCACTCCATTCGTAGGCCTCGCTGAGGGAGGAAAAGTCTAATGTTGTGTGGCTGGAATAAAATTTCACTTCTGCGTTTAATTCCTTAGAAATGACTCTTCCAAAAAGTTTTCCCATTTTGCCGTACCCACTTATTGTGATTCGCATTCTGCTACCTCCTTGATTATTTTTAGTCCCTTTTCAAGCCTATCACTCGTTAGTGAGATCCTTATGAAGTTTTGATAATTTCCAAACGCTATTCCTGGGAATGCTGAAACTCCCCTCTCGAGTAGTTTATAGACAAATTCCAACCCATCAATGGGTGTTTTGAGGAATATGTAGAATGCTCCATCGGGTTCATAGAACTCTAATCCCCTCAAGATTTTGGAGGCAAGTTCTGCTCTTCTCTTATACTCCCTACTCACTTTTTTCATTAACTCATCTCTAAGCTCCAAAGCCTTGATCCCAGCCCTTTGAACGAAAGGAGGAACACAGGTGACAGTTGATTCAATGAATGTTTTTATTTTCCTTATCTCTTCCTTATCGGCAATAGCGTATCCAAGCCTAAAGCCAGTCATTGAATACAGTTTGGAGAACCCCTTTACGGTGACCGTGTTTTCATAGAGCTCTCGAACAGGAGTAAATGACTTAAAAGAAATTTCAGCATAGATTTCATCGGAAAGAATTTTGATTCCTTTCTCTTCTGCAACTTCTACGAGTTCTTTGAGTTTTTCTCTTGGGAGTATTTTTCCAGTAGGGTTATTGGGGTAGTTGAGAATTAGGAGGTCAACATCTAAGTTGTCGTTAATTTCAGGCTCCCAGGAGTTTTCTAATGTTGTCTCAATTATTTTAACTTCTTTTTCAAAGTTCTTGGCTATCAATAGGTAGGCATTCCAGTAGGGGGCAATTACTCCAATCTTGTTGGCCATTGCTATCTCTGCAGCTATCAATATTTTGGCTCCAGGCCCAACAATTACCTCTTCTTTGCTCACTCCTTCTACTTCTGCTATCTTTTCTCTCAACTCGTTAATTCCAGTTGTACTTACATAGCCAGTTTCTCCCCTTTTTAGAGAATTTATGGCTTCTTCTATTATTTCGTTAGCTACGGGGATATCTGGTTGTCCTGCATCAAGTCGAATCTCTGGTTTTACCTCATTTATCTTATTAAATAGCTCATAAACGTTGAACATCTTTGCTAACCTCCAAAATCTTTTCAAAAATTTCCCTAAACTCGCCAGCTCTTCTTAGAACTTCTTCTTCTCTTTTTCTATCTTCTATGGGGAGATTGAGCTCTTTCTTTATTTTCCCAATTGCTTGGGCTATTTCAAGTCTCTTTTTTAGAAGAGATATTATTTGGTTGTCTATTTTATCTATCTCCTTTCTAAGGAGTTTTAATGTTGTCATTTGTTCATCTAAATTCGTTGATATTGGCGTGGCATCACCATCCCCACTTTTTGGTTGTCCTTTTATTTAAAATTCTTTGGATAGGTGGACATATCTTTCCCAGGCTAACCTCCTAAGAAAGTGATCTGCAAGCACAAAGGCCATTGCACCTTCAACCACGGGAAGAGCTTTAGGAACTATGCAGGAGTCAAATCTCCCCTTTAGCTTTATAGTTGTTTCCTTCATTTCTCTTAAATTTACGGTTTTTTGGGGAAGGTATATTGAGGGAGTTGGTTTGAACGCTATTCTAGCTACTATTGGCATTCCTGTTGTTATTCCTCCTATAATGCCTCCATGATTGTTTGTTACCGTCTGTATTTCTCCGTTCTTTATGACATAAGGGTCGTTTACTTCACTACCTCTCTTTTCACTAACCTTAAATCCAAGTCCAAACTCAACACCCTTTACAGCTGGAATTCTGAAAAATGTTGAGGCAAGATCAGCTTCTATATCATCCTCATAAGGTCCACCTAATCCTGGGGGAACGTTTATTGCAACAACCTCTACCACTCCACCAACGCTGTCTCCAGACTTTTTTGCACTTTCCATCTCCTTAAGCATCTCTTTAAATGCATCTTCATCTGGGCAGTAAGGGTTCGGAGAATTGAATATTTCCTCGATGCTCATGTTTCTAGCTTCCACTTTTCCAACTCTCTTTATATAGGCTTTAATTTTTACTCCCACTGGTTCGAGAATCTTCTTGGCGAAATATCCGGCGATTACAAAGCCTATAGTTAGCCTTCCAGAAAACCTTCCTCCTCCTCGATAGTCATTGAAGCCAAAATACTTGATCTTTGCTGGATAATCTGCATGCCCAGGTCGAGGAGTATCTTTGATCTCCTCATAATATGAAGAATCTACGTCTTTATTTTCCACAATTACTGTTATTGGAGCTCCAGTAGTGTATCCTCTAAAAACTCCGGAAATTATTATAGGTTCGTCGCTCTCTTTTCTGGCAGTTGAAAATTTGGAAATCCCCTTTCTTCTTTCAAGTTCGGCTTTTAACTCCTCCAGGTTAACTCTTATCCCAGGAGGCACTCCTTCTATTAGAACTCCTACGGCTTTCCCATGACTCTCTCCAAATAAGTGAAATGACAACATTTTCCCATTCATTTTATCACCCTCATTAAATCCTCGAAAAAGTTTGGATAGGACTTTGCAATACTTTTAGTTTCAGGAATTATACTCTCGCCCTTAGCCCCCAGGGCGAGGATTGCTAAAGCCATTGTAATCCTATGATCATTGAATGTTTTCCCCCTAAATCCCTTAGGTTGGCCACCCCAGATTTCAAGTCCATCACTAAGCTCCCTAACTCTAATTCCAGCTCTTGAAAGATTTACCGCCATTGCATGGATTCTGTCACTTTCTTTAATCCTCAACTGTCTCCCTCGTATCACACTTTTTCCTTCGGCATATGCCGCAAGAACAGCTAGGAGGGGAAATAAATCAGGAAAGTTTGAGCAATCTACATTTAATGGATTTCTTTCGTTGCTTTCAACTTCTACATACTCATCTTTTACCTTAACTTTTGCTCCATATTCCCTCAATATGTTGAGGATTTCTTTGTCTGCTTGAACGTCATCCCTCATCAAGTTTCTGACCCTTATCTTGCCGTAGAGTGCACCGGCAACTAAGAAGTTTGCCGCTGAGGAATAATCCCCTGGAACCTTAAATTTTGTCCCCTTAACTCCTGGGTCAACAAAAATTACTAGTCTCTCATTTTCTTGAGCTTTATCGTATTTAACGCCAAACTCTTCCATGGTTTTTAGTGTCATCTCAATATAAGGCTTTGAGACTGGTTTCACTATTTCGACTTTCAATCCGATCTTCGCTGCTAGTATTAGAAAGCCTGTTGCAAATTGAGAGGACTTTTCGGCCACTATGGAGACTTCTTTGGCACTAATTCTTCCCCTCCCAAAGACTTTCACTGGAAGTCTCTTTCCAATTGCTTCTACACCAATCATTCTCAAAGAAGATACTCCATCTTCCATTGGTCTCCTACGGAGCTGTTCCCTACCATCTATTACACTAACACCCTTAGCTAGGGAAGAAACTATTATTGAAATCCTTGCTGTTGTTCCAGAATCTCGGGCAAATATATAGTTTGGCCTTAATTCTTCGGGAGGATAGACCACCTCTTCTATGAGATCAGCACCAAAAGCTCTAATTGCATCTATGGTTGCAAGGGTATCATCACTAATTAGGGGTCTCTCTACTATACTTTTTTCATCTGCAAGGAGGGACAAAAAATAACCCCTATGGGTGTAGCTCTTTGAGGGCGGGGCTATTACTTCACCTTGAATTTCTTTTGGTGGAACAATTCTAAGCATGTGGAATGCTACTTCCAATGAATTTATTGTTTTTTGGATTAGTGGAGCTGGCCAGAATTTAAAAAGGGAAAGAAAGTTACTCCTTGATATAAGGTTTCCCAAGAGCCCTGGGAGCTTTAACTTTTTTCATGATTATTGTGACCACTAATAATGTTCCTATATATGGGATTATCCTAAAGAGATTTGATTCTGCGGTTATTATTCTTCCAGTGGTTTTCTGGATCTTTATTGGTACGTATATTGACAGTGCGTCAAAGAATCCAAATATAATTCCCCCCACCACTGCCATCAGTGGATTCCAATTGCTGAAAGCTACATTTGCTAGGGCTATGAATCCTCTTCCTGCCGATATAAACTTTGTAAACTGCCCTATCCATCCCACAACTAAATACGCACCTCCGAGCCCAGTTAAAGCTCCCCCCACCATCGTTGCATATAGCCTAGTTCTGTGAACGTTAACCCCCATAGCCTCAGCAGCTCTTGGATCCTCTCCACAAGCTCTCAGTTTTAAACCGCTTGGAGTTTTATATAGCCACCACCATGTAATTACTCCAACTAATATTGCCACTATTGCCATTGGGGGAATTGTAAGGTGGCCGATAATAATTACGGGCATCTTTTCTACAGAAGGAGAGGAGCCGTGACTGTGCCATAGGGCTACAAGTGAAAGTATGCTTATTCCATAGGCTAGAGAATTAAAACCAACTCCTGCAATTATTTGATCACCTTTCAAGTATACGCTGATTATCCCGTGGAGAAGTCCGGAGAGTGCTCCAACTAATATTCCAATTATGAGGCCCAGATAGGGATTTTCTGTGTAAAACGTAACTACAGTTGTGAGGAAGGCAGAGAGAATGAATATCCCCTCTAGCCCGATGTTAACCACTCCAGAGCGCTCTGTTATTACTTCTCCAACCCCAGCAAGAACCAATGGGACCATTGAAAATAATGTGTTTGAGAGAAGCACAAATACATCTTCAAGCATGCTTCTCCCTCCTAATTCTCTTGAAAATTTCTCTATACAGCTGGGGAACTGCAAGGGTTATCACTATTACACCTACTAGCGTATCTGCAAGCTCTGGTGGGGCTCCTGTTTTTAACTCAACCCATTGCCCTCCAATTATCAGTCCGCTCATAAATATTCCCGAGAATATTATTCCTATTGGATTGTTCCTTCCCAAGAGCCCTATTCCTATTCCCGTAAATCCAACTCCATATACTGTGGAGAGAGTGTCATCAATAGCATATGTTATTCCCAGGACTAAGAGGGCCCCTCCAAGGCCCGCAGCTAGACCACCCAATAGCATTGAAGAGAGAATTAGCTTGGAGGGATTGAACCCTGCATACCTTGCAGATTTAGGTGACAATCCTGACACCCTCAACTTGTACCCAAGTTCCGTAAAATTAAGGAGGTAATAGTAGAGAATAGCAATAAGAACTGCAATTATGAAAATTCCCCCTATTCTTGCTTCAGATGGGACTGGAACGGATTCATGAGGATTTTTTGGATCGTGGTATTTGGCTGATATGAGGTACGCTAGAATGTAGAACATTGTCCAGTTTATCATTATTGCCGTTATCACTTCATTAATGCCTCTGTAAACTCTAAGTGCTCCGATGAAAAGTCCTAAGGCACCTCCTGCTATTCCTCCGAGGATTAGGGCTAAAATAGGATTTCTTGTATAATAAGCAACTAGAAGGGCTGTAAGTGCACCTACATAAAGTTGGCTTTCTCCCCCTATGTTAAAAACACCTGCAAGAGCTGGTATTGAGAATGCAAGTCCTGTCAATATAAGTGGTGTGCTTTTATTAAGGAGATACTCAAGATTTCCGTACCCGTATTTAAATAGTATGATGTAAACTTTAGCCGGGTTATATCCCAACAATGTTAAGACAATTGCCCCTATTAAGAATGCAAATATTAGCGAAGATATAACTTCGAGTGTTTTCTCATTCACTTTCAGCATGCACACCACCCATTAGCAGTCCTAGCTTCTCAAGGGTGAACTCTTCAGGTTTTCCAACTGCCATAATTTGACCCTCATATATCACGGCAATTCTATCACTTAATTGAAGAATCTCATCTAGATCTGTTGAAATTAGGAGAATTCCCTTTCCTTGATCTCTAAGATTCAGTAATGTTTTTCTTATGAATTCCGTTGCTCCTATATCCAACCCTTGAGTTGGCTCTGCAACTATGAAGACCTTTGGTTCTCTGATTATCTCTCTTCCAACCATTATTTTTTGTTGGTTCCCTCCACTCAAGTGTTTTACTTTGGCAGCTAAGGATGGAGTAATGACTTCAAACCTCTCTACAATATCTTTTGCCATTTTTCTTCCCTTGTCCCAAGAAATTCTTCCGGATTTAACTACTTCAAATAAATTTGTGAGAATGGTGTTTTCTACTATGTTCATCTCTTCCACTAATCCTACTTTTCTGGAATCGGGAACGTATGCAATTCCCATCTTATATCTTTCAAGTGCTCCTGTTTTTGTAATATCTTTTTTATCAAAGATAATTTTACCTTTTTCTGGTTTTCTAACTCCTGCAAGTGTCTCAGCCAATTCTCTCTGTCCATTTCCTTGAACTCCTGCAATTCCGAGTATTTCTCCTTCCCTTATCTCTAGTGATATTCCCTTTACTGCATCTAATCCTCTATCGTCCTTTACCCAAAGATTCTCTACCTTAAGCACTGTTTTTCCTGGCTCCTTGGGCATTTTCTCAATTTTCATTACAACGTCCCTTTGCACCATCATTTTTGCTAGCTCCTTTTCCGAAACTTCACTCGTCTTCACTGTTCCAATTACCTCTCCCCTTCGCATTACGGTGACTCTATCAGTTATCTCCTTTACCTCCTTCAGTTTGTGGGTAATGAACACTATTGTAATTCCCTTTTCTTTGAGCTTTCTAAGTGTCTTGAAGAGTTCTCTAACTTCAATTGGAGTTAATACTGATGTTGGCTCATCTAGTATCAAAATCTTAGCATTTTGCATGAGTGCCTTAGTTATCTCAACTCTCTGCTGAATTCCAATAGGAAGATCCTCTACTATTTCATCAAGGGGGATTTTGAGCCCAGTTTCTTTCATCTTTTCTTTTGCAAGTTTTTTGACTTCTTTTAGGGTAATTTTTGGATTTAATGGAAGTAAGGCAAGGTAAAGGTTTTCAAGAACAGTAAAAGTTGGGACCAATGTAAAGTGCTGGTAAACCATTCCTATACCTGATCTTATTGCGTCCCAGGGCCCAGAAAATTTTACTTCTTTTCCAAAAACTCTTATTTTTCCCTTTGTTGGCTTTATCTCCCCATAGAGGATCCTCATTAGCGTTGTTTTTCCAGCTCCGTTCTCGCCAAGAAGACCATGAATTTCCCCAGCTTCTACTTTAAAGTCGACTCCCTTGAGGGCTACAACTCCATCTGGATAAACCTTTACTATATTCTCCATCTCAATTGCATTCATAACTTGGCACACCTGAAAAAAGAAGAGAAAGGGGTAATAAAAAGTTACTCTTTTTCGAGGGCGGCATCTAAGTTACCTTTCTCTAACTCCTTAATTATCTGCTCATATTCGTCGTGGCTCTGTGGTGTCTTGAACTTTATCTCTCCATTCTTTATCTTCTCCTCAAGCTCACGCACGATCTCCCAAACTTCTGGCTTTATGTACTTCTCTCTCTGCTCTTTTACTATTCTAACAACATCTTCTGGGGTCATGTCTTTTAGTTTTCCACCCTCCGACACTGTCAGGATAAGCAGTGGGACGTTAGGTTTAAGTTTCTGATACCTCTTCAGAAAAGGGGAGAGAAATGAGGACTGAAACCATTATTTACTT
>NZ_JASKLM010000030.1:0-22057 GCF_030153625.1 Pyrococcus sp.
AGGCTGCAGGTACGCGCCCAGATGCCCTTACGCTAGAGAAGAATGCTACAAAAAACCACCACAAACAACCCAACCAGAAAAAAACCACCACGTAGCATGCTACCTCTATGAAAGGGGTGAGGCTTTATGAAAACGCTAACAGAGATTAAACAAACTCCTAAAGGTATAATCAAGGCAGATGAGAGCTTTAATCAGGTGAAAGATAAAATAAGACTACCACGCCGCATCCTATACCTGGGATGCGGCTCTTCCCACTTTTTAGCCAAGCTCTTAGCAATGGTCACAAACATGCACGGAGGAACTGGAGTAGCCCTACCTTGTTCGGAGTTCCTCTATTCTAAAGAAGCATATCCAATAGGGAAACCAGAACTAGTAGTTGGGATATCAAGGTCAGGAGAAACAACAGAAGTTCTTCTGGCCCTAGAAAAGATCAATACTCCAAAGCTTGGAATCTCTGCCTATGAAAGCTCTCTAACTAGAGCTTGCGATTATTCCCTGGTTGTTCCCACTATAGAAGAGAGCGTCGTGATGACGCATTCATTTACAGCCTTTTACTTTGCATATCTCCAGTTACTGAGACACTCTTATGGACTTCCATTATTAGAGGCCACTGAAGTTGCCAAAGCGACTGAAAAGGCTCTTGAATACGAGAATTATATAAAGGAGATAGTGGAAGATTTTGATTTCCAAAATGTAATCTTCCTGGGTTCAGGGTTGTTATATCCAGTGGCCCTAGAGGCCAGTCTAAAAATGAAGGAAATGGCGATATTCTGGAGTGAAGCTTATCCAACATTCGAGGTAAGACATGGTTTCAAGGCAATAGCAGATGAAAACACTCTAGTTGTGCTAATGGCCCAGGAACTTTTTGAATGGCATAAGAAGCTCGTTAATGAGTTCAAAGGTCAAAGAGCAAGAGTATTATTAATCTCAAATTCTCAACAGGAGTTTGGGCAAGACTATTCTATAGAGGTTCCCAGGTTGAGCAAGGATGCAACCCCAATTCCCTATCTTCCTGTGGTTCAGCTTCTTTCCTATTATAAAGCCGTAGCTCGGGGATTAAATCCAGACAATCCCAGGTTTTTAGATAAAGTTGTGAGGTGGTAAACATGAGGGTTAGTCATGATGGTAAAACCTATCTTCTTGATGGTAAAAGGATTGTTGTTTATGGAGGTACCCTTCAGTATTTTAGAGTTCCCAGGAACTCCTGGGAAAGAATGCTAAAGAAAATGAAGTCTCACGGGCTAAACACCATTGATACGTACATTGCTTGGAATTGGCACGAGCCCCAAGAAGGACTCTTCGACTTTACTGGCGAAACTCACCCCCAAAGAGATCTCGTCGGTTTTCTTGATCTAGCACAAAAACTCGGCTTTTACGTTATCATAAGACCTGGCCCATACATTTGTGGAGAGTGGAAAAATGGAGGCATCCCTGAGTGGTTGATTAACTCTCATCCAGAAATACTTGCAAAAGGCCCGAATGGTACTCTTCCAAGGGATATATACTATCCTCCAATCACATACCTCCATCCCACTTACTTGGAATATGTAATGAAGTGGTATGAGAATGTTTTTCCTATAATAAAGGAATATCTGTACTCCAATGGGGGGCCTATAATAAACGTGACGATTGATGACGAACCTTCCTACTGGGAAACCATCTTCCAGGCATTCTTGACCGATTACAACGAAATAGTAGTTAAGGAGAATGGGATCTGGCACTCTTGGCTAAAGGAAAACTACCAGTTGGATGAATTGGAGGAGAGATACGGTCAGAAGTTTTCAGATTATGCTGAGATTGTCCCACCAACGTCATTCTCAGAGCCCCTTCCAAAGATACTCGACTGGCATCACTTCAAGATATGGATGATCAACGAGTACGTAAGGATACTCTACGAAAAGATAAAGAAGTACGTTGATGTTCCAATTAGCATTTTAGATCCCTATTTACTCTTAGCCGCATGGAAGGAGTTTTACCTCTACGTAACCAAGCACAAGCTCGACATCCACCTATGGACGGAGTTCTGGTACTCATTCTACAGAACATTTGACTTCAAAGAAGACAGACTCGGCCACCTCTACTATAAGACGGGGGTTTATAGATATTACATAAACAAGCTGAAGACTCCCCCACTAAGCATAGAGACCCAAACATCCCTCGCCAATGTTATAGAGAAGGATGAGGCCGAGCTCCTCTATGCCCTCCTTCCAGCTTTGGGAATCCACAACATAAACTACTATCTCTACGTGGGTGGCGAAAATCCGAAAGGTTATGAATCACACAACGGAGCTACCTGGGACGTGTATTCCCCCATAGGATTGGATGGAAGAGAAAGACAGCACGTGGAACCAATAAAGTGGATTGGCGAGTTCTTAAAGTCTAACATGGACTTCATCGAGTCCCAACTAAAGCCAAAAGTTGCCTTTGGGATGTACGAGCCTTATGAAGCCTTAAGCATGTGGGGACATCGGCCAGAAAGCTTCGAAGAGAGCGTAAATCTCCAAGAATATCTCTTTGGGGAGAGAGGATTGCTCACACTCTTGGCCATGAGCAATGTTCCCTTTGACGTCATAGACCTTGAACTTTCCACTGTAGAGGAGATGCTCCAATATGAGCAGATTTGGATTTACAGCCTGGATTTCATGAGCAGAGAAGTTCAAGAAAAGCTTGCTAGATACGTGGAAGAGGGAGGAAACCTCGTGATCCTACCAACCCTTCCATCCCTTGATGAGAACATGAAGCCCTACACAAAGCTGAGGGACTTCCTAGGAATTGAAGTTGAGAAGGCCAAGGCAAGGGATAACATGAGGTTAATTCCCTACATCAGCGTTGATGCAGAGGAGATAGACAGGATGGTCGTCAGAAACGTCGTTAGGGAGGTTAAAGGAGGGAAAGCTATAGCTTGGGTTGGAGATAAAGTAGTAGGGGTTATGGTAAGGAAAGGAAAAGGTTCTGCAGTTGTCTTAGGGTTCAGGCTTCAGTACTACTCGAGCTACCACGATCTACACAGGAAGTTTGTTGATAAGATACTCCAGCTCCAAGGGATTGAAAGGGATTTTGAAGTCTCAAACAGAGACATAATAGTAATTCCAAGAGGGAATTATCTGGTGGTGGTAAATCCCAGGGACGACAAGGTTACTGGAAAAGTTAGATACAGGGGTGTCGAGTTTAATGTTGAGCTTAATAAGAGGGGAGTTCTCTACATCCCAATTAATGTGGAAATAAACGGCATTAAGGTGCTCTATGCCACAGCAACTCCAGTGGGAAGGGGAGAGGGAACAATTAGATTTAGAAACCATTTGGCAAATGTTAGTGAAATTGCAATTAACGGCAAGATCAAGGAAGTCTCAGGGGGGTATATCCTCCAAGAGAAGAGCTCAGGAGAGAAAAACATCTATGTGATAAAACACGAGAGCGAAACATTCGAAATAAGAGTTTAGCTTTCTTCCTTTTCCCTTCTCCCTATTTGCCAGGCCTCATAAAATCTCTTCCATTCTTCCTCAAAGTCTCTCTTAACCCCCCATCTCCTTCTAAATGCGTTCAACAACACGGAAATGTCCCTCTTTAATAAGCCCAAACTTTCGGGATTTGCACACGTCAAATACTGGGCCCAGTCTATTATCAAAATGTCATTATCCTTCGTTATAACTATGTTGAACTCGCTCATGTCCCCGTGTACAATCCCAAACTTGACTATCTTCTCGTACTCATCCAAAACCTTTCCCAGGATTTCCTCTGCTTCTTCTTTCGTTAAATCAGTGTCCCTAAGCTCCGCTAACTCCACGCCATCTATGAACTCCATAACTATGGCATGCCTATTCCATGCTATTGGTTTTGGAACCTTTGCAAAAGAGCTTAACAATACTAACGCTTCATGCTCCTTCTTCGCTATTAACCTCGAAACATAAAGCCAGCTCTTGTGGTGCTTGTCTGCAAAGACGTCGCTGTGGTAATAGGCCTTTCTGGCACTTGTCCTCTCCCCAATTCTGTTGAATTTAATGGCAACTTTCTCTCCCTGGGGAGTTATTGCCACATAAACATCTGCATCCTTTCCAACTCCTATGTGAGTTGAGCTAATAGCCTCAATAACCCCTTTCTTTGCAAAGGCCCTTATAGCCAGAGCATCGTAGCCGTGAATTGTCAGTTGATATCCAATGTATCCTATGTCACTTCTCCTAATAACTAAGCCTAACTTGTCGAGTTTGCCAAGCCTGTAGCTTGCGCTCTCTAGATCCATTCTAGCAAATCTTGCTATATCCTCCAGAGGCACCCATTTGTGGTGCCTCATATTTAACTCTACAGCCCTAAGTAACCTAAAATCTATGTCTTTGAGCTTTGGATAAGCTTCAAGAGCTAAGAGTTTGCTGACCATCAATTGGCTAATACATTTTAACCTTTTTAAAAATGTGGGAGTCCTAAGAAAAGTAAAAAAATGGCAATAGAACTAATACCTGGAGGGAAAAGAGATGGTTCTTGCAGAAATCAGGATAATAACACTTGCTGTCAAATGGATTGGTGCCCTATGGCTCTTGTCAATATATGTGAAAACAAAAAGGAGATCGTCACTTATAATGGCTCTAGCGATGATATTTTATGGACTCCACACTTTAGGGGATTTATTAGCCTTGCCCACTTTCTCTGCCATTGCAGAATCACTGTTCTCTACATTGGTAGGATATGGAGTTAGTTATTTCCTCATTGAAGAGGGTAAGTATCCCAGGACACCCGTAA
The DNA here is from genome assembly GCF_030153625.1 of Pyrococcus sp. NCBI lineage: Archaea > Methanobacteriati > Methanobacteriota > Thermococci > Thermococcales > Thermococcaceae > Pyrococcus > Pyrococcus sp. Next base: position 4,732 of record NZ_JASKLM010000030.1, read on the forward strand.
TCTTTTCATTAATTCCCCTGCTTTCTGGATTATACTTAGTTGCCCTCTCCCTTAGTTCTCCTGGGAACGTGTTGGGAGGAGTATATGGAATATCAGGACTTTTCATAGCTATCTCGGGTTACTTACTGTGGAAAACAAGAGCAAGCAAAAAGATTTCGGCACTAGCATTATCACTTCTCTTTATTGGCCTTCACCAGATGGACTACCCATTTCTAAGGCCTATTGAATGGTTTGCTCCAATAGGATTTGCTATTGCAACAATTCTTACAATGACTTTGGTTATTGGTATTGTGAAATTCTTCGGGAGCGAGGAGTATTTCAAAAAAGGAGCTATCAAGGTTGAAATTAAATCTGGTGCTTTACTTATTTCTCCTTCAGAATTTAAGGAGAGATACCTCCCCACTCTTCAAGATATGCCAGTCTTAGCCTTCGTAAGGAACATTGAAGCCCCTAAGTCTTGGTATTCGTACTTGATCTCTAACATAGAAGATCAGAAAAGCTCGATATTCCCAACAAATCTTCCCAGGATACTCGAGATTTCAAGAAGATATTTCTCTTCAGTCAAAAATGGAATTGTAGTCATTGATGCTTTGGAGTACTTGACAATATATAATGGGTTTGAGGCGATAGCAAAGTTCTTAGCCACGCTCAGAGATTTTGCAATTTTAGACAATGGAACAGTTATCATAATAACCGAGAAAAAAGCTTGGAAGGATAGGGAGTGGGCTCTTCTAACTTCCCTACTTGGAAAGTGACCTAACTATTTCCTCTACCTCTTTCTTAAGCTCTTCTAGGGAACCTTCATTCACTATTATAAAATCAGCCACTTTTTTTAATTCTGAAGTCTTGTAGAGGGACTCCTCCCACTCATCGAACTTCAGCAAATCCTCCAAAGAATTTATCCCCTTGTCTTTTTCTGCTCCCCTCAACTTTAGCCTTTCAAACCTTATCTCAGGTTTAGCCTCCACGTAAATCAAACTTCCTCCCATCTTTTTTATTGCCTCAACTTCTCCAATTGACCTTACCCCATCAATGGCTATATTTTCACAATGTCTAAGCTTATCCACTGCAAGCCTTATTAGAATGTCTTCCCCATACTTCTCCTTAAGAAGCCTCCCCAACTTAATCAAATTCTCCCTTGTGGGTTCCCCTTTAAAATCCACTTCTGGAACCCAGGAGTAGGGGGAAATGTTTCCCGTGAGAATATCAACTAAGGGCTCGCTACAGCTTATTCTACAAAATCCAAGTTCCTCCAAGAACTTTGCCACTGTAGTTTTTCCAGCCGCAATTTTTCCCGCGATTCCTATTATCAATGCTTCCACCCCCACCATATGATCTTTGCCCCATCAGTGGCCTCCATAAGGCCATCTCCAACCTGCTCCACAATATAATCTATTAGGTCTTCTTTTTGAAAAACTGCTGGTCTAGTTTCTCCAAATAAGTATTTAGTCTCAAAGTAACCTATTCCAAAGAATCTCATTGGGTTTATTAAGATAACATCCCTCTCCACTTTACAGCATTCTTGGAACTCCGAAATTGCAATCTCAACATTTTCATTTCTTGAAATTTCTGCAACAAAACTTGAGTTTGGGAAAAACAACTCTCTTAACGGCCTATCAACGACCTTATACTTCAATTTGGGAAATGTGTATCTTATCCCATACACGCTTTGCTCCTCAAACATTAGCTCTCCAAATCCCAGGAGGGCTGGTGCATTAAACGTGAGGAAAATCAACCCTTTCTCCTTCTTTTTAATTTTGGGCCACTTCCTGGGAGGGAAGTTAAATTCTGCTTCAATAATGGGAATAAGGAAATCCAGGCCATGCTCCTCTGCAAATTTTAGGCTCTTCTTTAAAGTCTCCCTTTTTATGAGCAAGTCAAGTGTAGTATAAACTGTCACAAGGTTAACTCCCAGTATTTCCCTCAGCTTTCCTATGACTAAACTACTTCCAATGATAACGCTTTTGTCAGTTCTATCGTGAGCTATTATGAAAAGTTTATCCCCTTCCTTGTCATACCTTATCTCATCTATCTCAAAAGGTGAGAGTGGTAGACCATGCTCCTTTCTTATTTGTACAATCAGCTCCGCTATCTCTTCCTTTGTTATCATTTCACCACCTCACGGTATTGGAAATCCAAGGCCTTTCAGTATCATCCTAACGGCCAATATCGCCATAACAACTGAAAACATCCCCTTAAGACTTTTAGCTCTTGTCTTCTTGGCTAATCTAGCTCCAATTTGAGCTCCTATAATAAGCCCAGGAACAAGGAATGGGAGCCAAATAAGCTGAACATTTCCTAGCATGTAATGCTTTATTGCCCCGCTCAGGGAAGTGAACACTATTGCAAAGCTTGAGGTTGCTACGGCGTAGTGGATGGGCATTCCAAGCCAGGTTAGAAATGGAACGTTTATTATTCCTCCCCCTACTCCCAGGAGGCCGCTTGCAATTCCTGAGAAAAATCCCCCAACGGGGATTAATTTTTCATTAAGCTTAATATCTTCCAACTTAACTTCACTCGGCTCTACTGGCTTTTTCCTGTACACCCTATATGCTACAAAAATCAAGGTTATACCGAAAATTACTTTGAGTTGATTCGATGGGAGAAAGGATGTCATCCAAGCTCCAATGTAGGCCCCAATTATTGCCGTACTCGCTAAAAGTATCCCCGCCCTATAGTGGATCCTTCGCTGTCTGGAGTATGCTATAGAGGAGCTGAGAGAGGTAAATACTATGCTTGCGCTTGAGGTTCCTATGGCACTGTGTATTTCAACTCCTAAAATGTTAAGGGTTGGGACTATTAGAAAGCCTCCACCAAGGCCAAACATAGCTGCAAGTATTCCTACAACTATTCCAACGAAAAAGAGAAATATCATTGCCTTCCCTCCTAGATCTCAAATGTTATTGCTTCTATTAAAGCAATTAGTGCCTCTAAATCTTTTACATTTAGCATCTCAACTTCACTGTGGAGATACTTCATTGGAACGCTCAAAGCCAAGACCTTGGACTTGTGCTGGAATACTGAAGCATCCGTTCCCCCACCTGTAACCCCTATCTGAATTGGAATGTTATTTTTCTCCGCGATTTCCCATACTTTCCTGGCCAAATCTCTTGAATAAATTGCTGAGTTGTCCACAGCCCTAATCACAGCCCCTCCTCCAAGTCTAACGTCTCCAGTCAGCTCAGAGCAACATGCAAAAGAGTCTATGGCAAATGCATATTCAGGGGAATACTTCTCTGCCAAAAACTTAGCCCCTTTCAAGCCTATCTCCTCTTGGACTGTGAATGCAAAGATGAACTTCCCACTTAACTCGTGGTCAACTAAATTCCTTATAGCTTGAACTAAAGCCACAACACCAAATCTGTCGTCTAAGCTTCTTGTGCTAACTATCTTGTTGTTCAAAACCGAGAAGTGTTTCTTAAATACGGCATAGTCAAGTGGCTTAACTCCCAGGGAGAGCGCCTCCTCTTTGCTTTCAGCTCCAATGTCTATTGTAAGCTGGTACCATGGGACTACATCTTTCACTCCTTTCACGTTGAGGTGTGGGGGAAGAGCTCCAATAACTCCATCTAATTTTCCATTTTCCGTTATAACATCAACGTGCCTCCCGTATAAAAGCCTGTCGTCAATCCCTCCGACTTTTCTAAATCTCAACTTTCCATCCTGGGTAATTCCAGTAATTAAAAGGCCAATCTCATCCATGTGGGCCATGAAAACCGCCTTTACTTCTCCCTCTCCAAGCTCCACAATTAGATTCCCGATTTCGTCAACTTTATAATCGGCATAGTCTTTTATCCATTCAATAATTTTCTCTCTAACTCTTTCCTCATACCCTGAAATCCCTGGGACTTGGGTTATCTCCTTTAGCATTTCAATTAGCTTCATCTTTCTCCCCCTCCTAAAGCATCTTTACACTTTCAATTGGCCTTATTTTTAACACTTCCTTATTTACTAAATCTTCGGGAACTATTCCTCTGAATATTGAGATGAGGTTTTCAACTGCCCTAAACCCTACATCTTCCTGGGCCTCTACAGCAAGCCCAGCATAGTGGGGAGTTAAAACAGTCTCCCACTCATACTTAAAGAGCTCATGCTCTCTAACAGGCTCATTCTCAAACACATCTGTTGCATAACCCTTCAATTTTCCTTGTTTTATGGCCTCCGTTATGGCCCTTTCATCAACCAACGCTCCCCTTCCAATGTTTACTAGGTATTTTCCTTCGAGCTTTTTCACACGTTCTTCGTTTATTATATGGTAGGTATCCTTCGTTAATGGGAGTGCAAGTATTACGATATCGCTCTTCTCCAACAATTCATCTATGTCCATGTAGGTAGCGTGAAGTTCACTTTCAACATCCACCTTCCTATGCCTTGACCAGTAGTAGAGTTCCACTCCGAAGGGAATTAGCCTTCTTGCAATTGCCTTCCCTATCGCTCCCATGCCAAGGATGCCAACCTTCTTTCCATACAAGCTTTCAATACCCTTAAAGCCAGTCCATATCTTCACATGACTCTCCCATTCTCCCCTTCTAATCAATTTATCAGCATAGTGGATTTTTCTCATTAGATTTATCAATAAACCAACTGCAAACTCAGCCACGGCTTCGCTTAACAGTCCCGAAACTTTTGTAACGTAAATCCCTTTTCTCGTGGCCTCTTCAACGTCAATATGATCATAACCAGCGGAATGACAACTTATAACCTTTAGTCTCTCAGCCTTTTCGAGAACATCTTTAGTTATCTTAGTAACGGGAGAAACTATAATCCCATCGAACTCGTGGATTTTATTCTTGAGCTCTTCCTCTGATGGATATGGAATAACCTCTACCTCGGCATACTTCTCAAGCTCTTCAAGCGCCTCCCTTTTCATTTTTAGAAGAACTCCAACTTTGGGTCTCATTTTACCACCATGTAGATGATCATCGAAAGGGGGTATAATAGTTTTTCTGAATGTTTGACAAATAAAATAGCAGAATGTTTTTATATTAAATGGACAGTTTGAGTAATTGATGCCTTATGATAGGCAGGAGTGATCGTTTTTGGATGTTCTAGTCTTATTCTCCTGATTTGTCTAACAAACCTTCTAGGAGGTGAAAGTTTTGGCAAGGGAAACTTGGGGGAGTAGAGTAGGTTTTGTTGCAGCTGCAATAGGAAGTGCTGTGGGACTTGGAAACATCTGGATGTTTCCAATGAGGGCAGGACTCTATGGAGGAGCTGCATTTCTCATCCCATATTTAGTTCTATTGTTTGCCGTGGGAGTAGTTGCCCTTACGGTAGAGTGGACGCTTGGAAGAGCAACAAAGGGCGGGCCAATTGAGGCGTTTGAAAAGACATTACCAGGTGGAAAATATCTAGGGATTCTGGTGAACGTAACTATCCTCATGATATTCGCCTTTTATTCCTTGGTGCTCGGATGGGTGATCAGATACTTCATAGCTTCACTAAGCGGTGAGCTAACAAGGATAGAACCAGATAAGTTCTTTAACGCCCTCGCCTTTAGCAGGGAGGCCCTCCTGTGGCTATTCGTAGTTATTGCATTAACAATAGCAATAGTAGCTATGGGTGTTCAGAGAGGAATCGAGAGGGCAAACAAGATCATGATGCCTCTTCTCTTCGTTCTCCTAATCGTGTTGGCAGTTAGGAGCGTTACACTACCAAACGCATACGAGGGCTTGAAGTTCTACCTACTACCAGATCTGAGCAAAATAGCAAGTGGAAAAACATGGATGATAGCACTCTCTCAGATGTTCTTCTCCCTAAGTGTTTTAGGGAATACAATGGTTGTTTATGGAAGCTATCTTAGAGAGGAGGACGACATACCGTTATCAGCAATCGCCACTGCATTCGGTGATACTGCAGTAGCGGTCACTGCTGGATTTATAGTCTTTCCAGCAGTCTTCTCATTTGGCCTTGAGCCCACAGCTGGCCCAGGGCTAGTGTTTGTAACCCTGCCAATGGTGTTCCAAAAAATGCCAGGAGGAATGATCTTCAGTGCATTGTTCTTCCTCTTGCTAATATTTGCAGGACTTTCTTCAACTGTTTCGATGCTTGAAGTTTATGTTGATTCTGCAATAACAAAGCTCAAAATCAGCAGAAAAAATGCCTCAGTGCTTTTAGGCTTGCTAACTTTCCTGGTGGGAGCACCTTCCGCACTTTATCCTGCCTACTTTGATTGGCTCATCAACATTTCAACCGTATACGTAGGTCCCCTAGGAGCATTAATAGCAGCTCTTGCCCTCATAAAGCTGGGAGTTGATAGAGCATATGAAGAACTCCAAAAAGGTGCCCTTATTAAAGTGCCAGAGCTCTGGAAGCCCTGGGTTAAGTTCCTATATCCAATAGTGATAGTGGTAATATACATCTCCCAATTCCTACTGGGGTGAGGAAAGTTGGATGTGGTTTACATAGCAGCCTTGATAGTAATCGTAATAGTCTATGGGCCTCTCTTGTGGGCTCTCTACAAGCTCTCAAAGGCTTCTTAATTTTCCTAAAACTTATTTAATTATTTTGCTGAGTTTCTAGTGGTGGATAACATGGGTGTTGAAGAGCACAAGAAGGAAGCACCAAAAACTTTCAAGTTTGGAGTTATAACGGTGAGCGATAAAGGGGCAAAGGGAGAAAGAGAAGACAAAAGCGGTCCACTCATAATAGAGGAACTCTCTAAGCTGGGGGAACACGTTTACTACAAAATAGTACCAGATGATAAGATCGAAGTATTAATAGCTCTTTTTGAGGCAATAAAGAGTGGAGCAGATGTAGTTGTAACTACGGGTGGAACTGGAATAACAAGGAGGGACATAACGATAGAGTCCATAAAGCCCCTCTTTGATAAGGAGCTGAGCTTTGGAGAGGTTTTTAGGGCCAAGAGTTATGAAGAAGTTGGGTATGCAACAGTTTTAACAAGAGCCACTGCAGGAATTATAAGAGGACAAGAAAGGATAGTCGTCGTGTTTTCCCTTCCTGGGAGCGTTAATGCCGTAAAAACTGGACTGGAAATAATAAAAAGTGAGGTCTTCCATATCCTAAAACATGCAAGAGAATGAAAAAGGCATAAAAACAATTAGGCTTTCCTAATTTAAAGGGGAAGAAAAATGAGAAAAGCAGTAGTTCTCCTAATAGCGATTACTTTATTCGTTAGGCCGGTTATATCTCAAGAAAGAGAAAAACCACTCGTTGTAACTAGCCTTCCTCCAGTTGCTTCAATAATAAAAGAGGCGCTAGGAGACAGTGTAGAAGTCGTTTATCTAGTCCCTCCCGGCGTTGAGCCCCACCAATACCAGCTCTCCCCAGAGCAGATAGCACTGCTGAAGAATGCCGATGTAATAGTAACCACAGGTCATCTGCCAGCAGAGAATAAAATAATCGAGCTAAAGAGCGAAGGAAGCATAGAGGGAATTGTCTTAGAGCCTAAAGATTACTCAGAATATGGGTTCAAATACCTACCAGAGAGGTGGTATGAGGGAAAGAATAACCCTCACGGAACATGGCTTGATCCAATGAACGCTCTAGCAATAGCTAAGGCAACTGCCGTTGCACTGTCCCAACTATATCCAGAGAAAGACCAAGAATTTTCTAAAGCATTTGAAAGATTTGAGGAAAAGGTAACAACAATAATAAAGGCATATTCTTCCATAGCAAAGGATAAAAAGGCCATAATAGAACTTCCATCTCAACAATATGCCCTTGAATGGTTGGGAATTGAGGTTATTAGCTCTATAAAGCCCGAAGCAGAAGGTCCAGCGAAATCCATAGATGAGCTCTCCACATTAAGGCCAGATATAATTGTTTATGATGAGAATACGCCAGACGTGTTAAAAAATGCAGCCTATGAACTCTCAAACAGGCTAGGAGTTCCCCTGGCGAACATAACTGTGCTGTGGACGGATAAGAATTACACCGAAGTTCTAATCCAAAATTCAAAGTCAGTAATAGGTGCCCTAAAGGAAGAAAAGAAAGTTGTCGTTAAAGAAGGTAACGAGAAAGTCCAGTACATAGCTATTTCTCTCTTAACGGGCCTAATAGTTGGAGTCTCCATAGGGGTTGTCATCAGGAAGTGTCCAGTGTTCTGAGGTAGATTTATATTCTCCCTTCCCAACTTTTATCCTTGGGATGAAAAGATGGAAATTGGAGTGGTAGGAAAACCAAATGTAGGGAAATCAACATTCTTCTCAGCCGCCACCTTGGTTGATGTGGAGATAGCAAATTACCCCTTTACCACGATAAACGCAAACGTTGGAGTTACCTACGCGATAACCGAACATCCATGTAAGGAGCTTGGCTGCACGCCAAATCCTCAAAACTATGAGTATAGAGAGGGATTAGCTTTAATTCCAGTGAAAATGATTGACGTCGCTGGTCTAGTCCCAGGAGCTCACGAAGGGAGGGGGCTTGGCAACAAGTTCTTAGATGACTTAAGAATGGCCTCTGCCCTAATTCACGTTATAGATGCCACGGGGAAAACAGATGAAGAGGGCAGGCCCACAGATTTTCATGATCCAGTGGAAGACATAGAATTCCTAGAAAGGGAGATTGATTACTGGATCTATGGAATACTAAAGAAGGGGTGGGAGAAGTTTGCAAAGAGAATAAAGCTTCAGAAAATGAAAATTGAAACCGCGATAGCGGAGCACTTAAGCGGAATTGGAGTTACTGAGAATGATGTGTGGGAGGCTATGCATAGGCTTGGCCTTCCAGATGATCCTACCGCTTGGAGTGACGAGGACTTGCTGAGCTTTGCCTCGGAGATTAGGAAGATAAACAAGCCAATGATAATAGCGGCAAATAAGGCAGATGCAGCTAGTGATGAGGATATAAAGAGATTAAAGAGAGAAGGAGAAAAGAGAGGATACATTGTAGTCCCCACCTCAGCCGCCGCTGAACTAACCCTTAGAAAAGCGGCAAAGGCTGGGTTTATTGAATACATCCCAGGATCTAGTGATTTTAAAATACTCAAAGAAATGAGTGAAAAGCAGAAAAAGGCCTTAATGTTAATCAAGGAGAGAGTTTTAGATAGGTTTGGCTCAACTGGAGTTCAAGAGGTAATAAATAAGGCAGTATTTGAGCTCCTAAAGCTGATTCCAGTGTATCCGGTGCAGGATGAGAATAAGCTAACGGATCAATTTGGAAATGTCCTTCCACATGTGTTTCTAATGAAAAAGGGCTCAACTCCCAGGGATCTAGCATTTAAAGTTCACACCGATCTTGGTAAGGGATTCCTCTATGCAATAAACGCTAAAACAAAAAGAAGAGTTGGAGAAGACTACGAGCTTCAATTCAACGATATAATAAAGATTGTTGCAGTTACCAAGTGACCTCTTTTTTTCTTCACTTCTTAAGCTTGAAGCTCATTGCTTGTTTTTGTTGGATCTCTTGTGCCTTCTTTGCTAGCTCAGCTGCTCTCTTCTGAAGCTCGTTGAGAGCTTCCTGGGTCTTTCTTATTGCTTCATCGTACTCTTTGATCCTCTCATCCAGATATTTAATTGCATCTTCAAGCGTCTTCTCAACTGCATATCCAGAACCAACGCTGATTATTGCGTTGTTCTTATCCACTATCTTTCCTTTAAGAAAAGACCCAGCACCTATAGGAACTAGAATTTCAGGATTCTCATCCTCAATTTTCATTAGGTTTTCCAGAGTTTCCTTTACAGTTTGAACCTCCGCCTGTGCTAAGCTGAGAAGCTCCAAATTTTGGGCCAAAAGCTGAGCTTGGGCCTGTACAACTTGGTACTCATAAGCAACCTTTTCCAATTCCTTATTGTTTTCCATCTTAATCACCCAATAAAAAAATAATTAAAGCTCGAGGCTGAGCCTCCTAACAACTATCTCTTCCGCTTCTTCTGGCCTAATTTCCTTGATTTCCTTGATGAATATCTTGTTCCTCTTCACTTTGTGCTTGCTTCCTATGTCTGAGTATACGAGCTCCTTTACGTCTTCCTCCTTTATTCCCCTGTACTCCTTGGTGAACTTAAACTTCCTCCCATTCTTTTCAAAATATCCGTGAACGCGGAAGACCTTCACCTTCATCGGCTCACCTCCTTCATATAAATCCTAATGCCTCTTCGATCTTAACAATTTCAGGACCAGTAGTTAGATGACCAACGACAACTCCGTAAGAGTTCGCTAACATACAGGAACCAACGTAGGGAACGCCCATGTTAGCCGTTCCAACATACACGTCAACCTTAAAGAGATCTGAAAGCCACTCTAACTCCTCATCAGTGGCCTCTGGGTGGACGAGCCCTCCCTTGTTTGTGACTACCCCAGCGCTACCAACAGCCACTATTCCTGCAATAACTCCCCTCTCAACTTCAACTCCTAAGATGTCCCCGATTTTCTTAGCTTCTTCCCTTGAAAACTTTGAGCTTACTAGCGCTCCCTTGTCATTGGTTAGGATTAAGTTACCGAGGGCAGTATACTTGGTTTGGAAGGGAACAACTTCTGTATCAATACCATATTCCCTAAAAGCATTTTTTATTTTTTCCAGCTCAGAATCCCACACATACCAAGGGACTATTATTGCGTTGGAATTTCCAGCTCCCAATACTCCAATTATTCTAGACTTCATTAAGCTAGCCTCAACAACGGGAACTTTAAGGACTTCCCTAATAACCTCTAACTTCTTCTCCTGAAGCCCTTCCCTAATTAATACAACTTTGTCAGTAGCTATCCCAAACACGCCGAGATATGGAGAATTTTCAAAGTCGAGCTTTTCTATGTGCATTAATATCACCTATTGGGAGGGGGAAGTCAGGCGAGAGTAACGTAGGCTATCCTGACAGTTTCTTCCCCCTCCCTCTTCTCTTCCTCAACTTTTACCTTAACCCTAAGCTTGCTTGGGGGCTTCTCTATTCCCCTCTCCCAAATCTTCTCGTTAACTTTAGGATCAATTATAACCTCTTGAGCTTTTGCATGCCTTGCTACGAATTCTCTAACGAACTTCACTGCCCTCGGAGCCCTCTTCCACCTGGGAACTATCTTCTTTATTTTCTTTATCGGAACTGTGAATATTACTTCCTCCCCGGCCTTAATTGCCATTTTCATCACCTCACTCCTTTAGCTTAGTCCTCCTCCAGTATCTCCTCTTCGGGTGAGTTAGTACTCTCCTATTAGTCTTTACAATAACCCACACGGGAACTCTTCTGTTCTGCTTAAGGGCCTTAGCAAGCCTGAGCTTCTTTGCAAGGGGCTTGTTCCTCGCCATCTTAATCCCTCCCGTATGATTTTAATCAGAATGTCTGTTCACCTTAGCGGAAGGAAACTTAAAAGGATTTCGCATTAAGGTTAAAGTTTAAATGAAGTTTTATAGATTTGAAATAGGGTGGCACAAATGGGTGTCGAGAAAGTCCCAAAATACGACATTCCAGTTAAGAAAGTTGAGTACGTTTTTATAGAACTCGATAAGATGAAGCCCCACGAACAGTTAGTTCAAAGAGAGCTGGAAGACTTTATAGAGAGTGTCACTGGCTCTGGAATATTCTGGAAGCCAATGCTTCTAGCCAAAATCCCAGGAACTGATGAATATTTGATTGTAGATGGTCACCACCGTTGGGCAGGCCTACAAAAGCTCGGTGCCAAGAGAGCTCCTTCAGTGATCTTAGATTACTTTGATGAAGGAGTTAAAGTCTACACCTGGTACCCAGCATTCAAAGGAGATGTAAATAAGGTGATAGAAAGACTAAAGGCCGAAGGACTTGAGGTCATTGAAGATGAAAAAGCAGAAGAAAAGGCCGAAAAAGGGGAAATAGCATTTGCCTTAATTGGTGAGAAAAGCTTTGCCATCCCAGGAGGGTTAGAGGAACAGAAGAAGGTTAGCAAGGTTCTAGACGAAATGGATCAGGCAAAAGAAATCGAACTAGTATATTATGGCCTAAAGGAAGATGCAAAGGCAGACATGGAAAAGGGGGAAATAGACTACGTCTTCATAAGGAAGGCCCCAACTAAAGAAGAAGTCATGGAGCTCGTGAAGAGAGGAGAAGTGTTCTCTCCAAAGACTACAAGGCACGTTCTACCCTTCATCCCAGACAAGATTGATGTCAAGCTTGAAGACCTCTTCTAATCGAAAATTGTATAACTTCCTTTTTCCATATTTTCTTGGTGCTCCATTATGAGGACCTCAAAGCTTGCAGTTAAGCTGTTAAAAAGCGAAAGTGGAATTGTTTATTATGACCCAATATACCATGGCAGAACTCTAAAGATCATAGGGATTGATAACGATCCAATAGAGGTCATGGAGTATTTGCTCAGGCAGTACAAGGAAGAAAAGAAGTACTCAATAATCGTTTTTGACACTTCCGGAGAGTTTCCCACCACAATGTTTGAAAAGGTTGTAAGGATTGAAGAAGGAAGACCTGCAGGATTAGATCCATTAAAAATGGCCAAAATGGGAATTATAAATGACCCATATTCTGCCGTAACAATAGTTCAAACAATTTATGAACTCGATAGGGCGTTAACTGATAAGTTATACGCGGACTTTATCGCTGGAAAAGTAAATTCCATTGAAGAAGCACTAAAAGCAAAGAAGGAATATAGTGAGGTAATAGCCGAAAGCTACACGGATTTAGATGGAATACTATTTTCGGGAGATCCAATAGTTATACCAGACACAGCCCTTATCGATCTAAGTGGATTGAAGAGCATTACACTCACAGGAATTGCATTCCTCGTACTAGCGGTAGCCTTGGAGAATAGGAGGAACATTGTATTTGGCCTTCATGACTTCGCAGTTTTGGGGTTCACTCCCGCAGGTAGCGCTGCAGTTCCCTTACTCACAAGACCTGCAAGGAGGAGAGTCGCCATAGTTGGAACTAAGTATGCCCTAGATTTCGTTTTGTCAACCCCTGGGCCTACTTTGGTACTCTACAACGATCCAGAGGTTCAGTCAATGATATATGAATCCCAGGGTGTGCCAAGTGGATTTAGGAGCTTTGTTTACAAGGGAGAAGGGGCCTACATTTGGAGGAGCCCTGAGGCAGTGAACGTTGAGTTTGGAAAACTTCTATCTCGGGGTGGGGAAGGTTCTTAAATATTCCTCTGAAGTTAGAGCTGAGGTGGTGAAGATGCAAAACATCCCACCCCAAGTCCAGGCAATGCTTGGGCAATTAGAGAGCTACCAGCAGCAACTCCAACTCGTTATTCAGCAGAAGCAGAAGGTTCAAGCTGATTTAAATGAAGCTAAAAAGGCCCTTGAGGAAATTGAAAAGCTCACTGATGATGCTGTAATTTACAAGACCGTTGGCACGTTGATAGTTAAAACGACAAAAGAAAAAGCTTTACAGGAACTTAAGGAGAAAGTAGAAACTCTTGAAGTTAGGCTTAATGCGCTAAACAGGCAAGAGCAGAAGATAAATGAAAAGATAAAGGAGCTCACTCAAAAGATTCAGGCAGCCCTAAGACCTCCAACCGCTGGATGACTTCTTTTATTATTTTTGTTTTCTCTGGTGGTTGATATGAAAAAAGTTATCCACATTGGGCTTCCAGAGCTAAGCGAGGAAGAATTGATTAGGGTTGGAGAGATAGGGCAGAAGATAATAATCAATTATATATTTGACCACTTAGCTAAAAGTGAGGTTAGGGATTTAGAGGTTACTGCGAGGATAAACAGGGGAGAAACACTCGATTTAGAGCTTGAGGTTTATGTTGAGGTCCCCATATTTGTCAAAGTTGATGTGGAATCTCTAATAGAAGAAGCTCTCGATAAAGCCTACGAAGCTATAGAAGACTACTTAAGGAGGATATCAAATGAAAGGGGAGAGAAAGCTCAAAGAACTTCTGAAGAGCCTTAACAAAGATGAAAGAATAATTATACTCTGCCATCACAACGCCGATCCAGATGCATTAGGCTCTGCCATAGCGCTTTCCAGGCTCCTCCTTCACCTGGGATTTAAGAATGTTAGAATTGGGATAGCACAGAGTATTGCAAGCTATGCAAGGAAGCTTACCCTTTTCTCTCCCGTTCCAATTGAAAAAGATCCCATTATTCAGGAAAAGTACGTGTTCATTGTGGACACATCTTCTCTAGAACAGTTGGCCCCAATTGATATTCCTCCTTCATCTTACCTAATTGTAATTGATCACCATACAGAGAAAGAGAATCCAATACCAGCTGACATTTCACTCTTAGATCCCACAAAAACATCAACATCCGAGATTGTATGGGAAATTTTCAAAAAGTATAAGTTTTCAGATGAAGAATCGGCAAAAGCCCTCTTAGCTGGAATAGTCTCAGATACCTCCAACTTTAGATATGCAAACGCGAAAACATTTAAGACGGTGTATGAAATCTTGAACCTTTATGAGATCTCTTTGGGTGAGATATACCAGTTGATAGCACCAGTTTCCGATGAAAACATTGAGCAGGCTAAGAGAGTTGCCGTGCTAAAGGCGTGCCAGAGAATGCAGATTCACAAGTTCAGGAAGTTCATAATAGTAACCTCCAAGGTCTCGGCATATGAAGCTCTAGTGTGTAAAGTCTTTGTAAACCTAGGAGCTGATGTTGCCATAGTGGGTAGCGAAAAGAAAGGAGAAGTTAGAATTTCGGCTAGAGCAAGAGAGAATATAGTAAAGATGGGCCTCCACCTGGGAAAAATTATGGAGAAAGTTGGGGACATAATAGATGGGGCTGGAGGAGGGCATGCAGGAGCTGCTGGAGCAAACGGGAAGAAGAATTTAGATAAAGCAATGAAATTCCTTGTAAAAGAGATTAAGAATGAACTGAAAAAGATTTCGGGGTGAGAAAATGGCAAAATGTCCCATTTGTGGAAGCCCTCTAAAGTGGGAAAACCTAATAGAAGAAATGCTCATTATTGAGAATTTCGAAGAGATAGTAAAGGACAGAGAAAGATTCCTTGCCCAGGTTGAAGAGTTCGTTTTTAAATGCCCAGTCTGTGGAGAGGAGTTTTACGGAAAAACACTGCCAAGGAGAGAAGCCGAAAAGGTATTTGAACTCTTAAATGACTTTAAAGGTGGGATTGACTGGGAAAACAAAAGAGTTAAGCTTAAGCTAAATGATTTGTTGGCCTTAGAGACAATGCTTGAGGAGTGGGACAGAAGAGTTAAGAGGTGAGCCCAATGTGGGACACGAGTAAAGATTACAGACTCCTCGTTGCTGAAAAGGCTGTAGAGCTCTTCCTAAGAACAATTGAGGGGGCAAAGTTTAGGGGACAGTGGGATAAAAAGAAGGCTGTGCAGCTTGCAAAAGAGATGATCCCAGATATTCAGGCTCTAAGATACAGCTACATAGATCCAGAAGAGCTCGTTGATACTCCGCAAATGAAATCCCTAAAGGAGAAAGCCCAGGGAATAATTGAGGCCCTTGGGGGAGAAGATTGGCATCACAAGTTTTTGTCCCAGGCCACGAAGGAAGAGAGAGAAAAAGTGGAAGAACAAGTGGCAAAGATAAAGTTCTTTCTCAACACAATACTTGGGCTTGACAGAAGGCTAAAGCTGGGGAAGATAAATGACCC
Organism: Pyrococcus sp.; assembly: GCF_030153625.1. Classification (NCBI taxonomy): domain Archaea; kingdom Methanobacteriati; phylum Methanobacteriota; class Thermococci; order Thermococcales; family Thermococcaceae; genus Pyrococcus; species Pyrococcus sp. The sequence continues at coordinate 20,196 of NZ_JASKLM010000030.1, forward strand.
CGTCATTGCAGTTGATATTATTGTTGGAGAAGTCATGAGCGTAGGGAAACATCCAAACGCTGACAGACTCTTGGTGACCAACGTAAACATTGGAAGTAAGGCCATAACAGTCGTTACAAATGATTTAACAGTAAAAGAAGGTAACAGAGTAGCCGTGGCACTACTACCCCCGAGGAACTTTTTTGGAATAGTAAGCGAAGGGATGTTCCTGGGAGCAGGAGAAGGGGTTTTAAAGGATGTCAAAGGAGAAATAGGCGGATTACCAAAGGGTATCCCGTTGGAAGCTTTAAAGGAAACTAGAAACGCCGTTGAAGCTTTTCTAAAGGGATGAGATATGAAGGCTGAGATAAGCAAAGTCATTGACAGGGGAAACTACATTAAGTATCCACTATTCGAGGGAGAACTCCCAGAGGGTAGCTATGCTCAAATAGTTGAAATAAAGCCGAAAGAGAAAGTTGGCAAGCACTATCACAAGGAACAATACGAGCTCTTCTATATAATAAGTGGAGAAGCAAAGCTAGGAATTGGAAGTGAGGAATATCATGCAAAACCAGGGGACATTTATCTAGTTAAACCGGGAGAAATTCACTGGGTGGAAAATACTTCAGAGGAGAGCTTTAAACTACTCGTTGTTAAGTTGAACTTTAGAGGGGAGGACACTGTTTGGCTTTAACCGTCTTTTGCTGGTCTTATTGTCGGGATCAAAGTTAAAAGTCTAACCACCTGCTTGTTGTTTACCTTTTCCTCTAAATAATTTTTCCTTTGAAAAGCTTACTCTTTACAACAAAAGAATTCAGAATTAAAGTTAATGGTAATAGCGACGAAATCCTTATAAACCTCTCTAAATGAGTAAATAACGAGCTGTGCGGTGGTAGTCTAGCCTGGTCTAGGACGCCACCCTGCCAAGGTGGAGACCCGGGTTCAAATCCCGGCCACCGCACCATACTTTTCTTCTCCATGAGGAGCCCACCCTTGGCTGAAGGGTGATGAGGCCTCGTGGGTTCCGAAGTTTTTATAAACAACTTTCTGATGATACCTCTTTGGATGCCCCGGTGGCCTAGCCTGGATAGGGCGCGAGGCTGCGGACCTCGAGGTCCGGGGTTCAAATCCCCGCCGGGGCGCCAAAAAAAGATTTTTTTCAATTTTTGGAGATGTCATTATTTTTGCGAAGGTATAAAATAAACTAGAACAGAACCCACAATCTCCAGACAAATGGAATTGGTTTCCACAGGTCGAACCCAACTGCTGCTGAGAGTAACTTTGCTAGTGCATAAAATACTAGGAGCTCAAGTGCAAATACTGGCAGTACTGGGTAGTATTCGATGTTGGGCTTGAACTTCATGACTATTTTGAGGATGTTTTTTGCAAACACTCCCTCCAAGAGGCCGAGGGCAATCACCAGTGCTGGTGGGAGGAAAATGCCGTCATTGTCAGTGTTATACCATCCGCTGGTGCCCATCTCCGAAAACCATACTTCTTCTGATAATACACCGCAGTATAGAATGTCATTGCTAGACCAAATGCTACCCCCACTGCTGTTTCTACTAGTGGTTGCTTTGTAAAGAAGACTCCTGCTATGATCGCTAGTAACAGGACATATGTTGGAGTTAACAAAGTTAGAAGGTCCATCAAACCATAAATGACCATATATGCAATCACAAACTCCAAATTGTTCATCCCTGTATCACCATTTAAATAATGTTTGGGGATTAAATAAATTTGTGACATAAGAGACCCTACTCTTACTGGATTAAAACCCTAGACGACTCAAAAAATGAGAAGTGACCCCCCACCCCTGAAGGGCGAGGCTTTCAAGAGAAAAAAAGTAAAGGAACCAGAAGCATCTTCTGGTTAACAAAAAT
>NZ_JASKLM010000078.1:0-5139 GCF_030153625.1 Pyrococcus sp.
TTTATGATCAGGATTTTCCTCTGAAAGCTCAATACAACCACCAATCAATCAAAAGACTTAAGTGCTTATAACTCTAACGATCTAATGGGAACTAGGGTGTTATACCCATAAACCCGAAAGGGGGAGAGGTAGAAGTTGCCAATATAAGACTTAAGGTTGAGAAAAAACTTGAAAAGAATGTTGATATTGCTATAATCGCAATTCCTGCTAAACTTGTACCCTCATTAATTGATGAAATTGGTGATAAAATAAAGGGTGCCGTTGTAATAAGTGCTGGCTTCAGCGAAGTAGGCAATATAGCTCTTGAAAATGAACTAATTGAAAAAGCTAAAGAGAAAGGGGTTAGAATTATCGGGCCCAACTGTGCAGGAATCTTTGGAGTTCATGCCAATTTCTTCGGCTCTTTCGAAGTGCGGGTTAAAAAGGGAGGCCTTGCCTTAGTATCACAAAGTGGGGCCTTTGGCGGGGCTGCTTTGGCTATGGGAAATGAAGAAGGAATCGGTTTTTCTGCGTTTGTTTCATATGGCAATGCAGCAGACTTAACAGAGAGCGACTTTTTGAGATATTTTGCAGATGACAAAAATACAAAAGTCATCGCCCTGTATATAGAAGGAGTAAAAGACGGAAGAAAGTTTATAGAGGCTTTAAAATACGCAACAAGCAAAAAACCGGTCATAATCCTAAAGGCCGGAAAAAGCAAGAGTGGAAGTAAAGCAGCTCAGAGCCACACCGGAAGTCTCGCAGGCAGTTATGAAATCTATAGAGCTGCTTTTCACCAGTTCAACGCAATAGAAGTCGAGGAGATGGAAGAGCTATTCGATGCAGCAAAAACCTTTGAGATGTACAAAAATGGAGGCAAAAGGATTGCTATAATAACAAACTCCGGAGGACCAGGAGTCCTTGCCACGGATAAAGCTGAAAAATTGGACCTAGAGATAGCAAAGCTGAGTGAGAAAACGATAAATGCACTTAGGGAATTTTTACCCCCCCAATGCTCCGTTAAAAATCCCGTTGATTTAATAGCGGATGCTGATTATGAAAGATACAAGAAAACCATAGAAATCATCTGTGAAGATGATAATGTGGATAGTATCCTTGTGATCTGTGTTCCACCGATATTTATCCCCAGTGAAGAAATCGCAAAGGCAATAATAGATGCAAAGTGCGACAAACCGGTTATAGTGAACTTCATGGCTGGGGACCTCGTAAAAGAGGGAATCAAACTTTTAGACAGACATGGCTTTAAAAACTTTTTAACACCTGAAAGAGCTGTCAGGGCACTAAAATGGCTTAGTATGAGAAAAGGTTTTATTAATCAAGAGAAATCCTAATTGAGAGGTGAAAGCAATGTACCACCTTATCTATCCAATGAGAACTTATTTAATAGTCTCAGGTCAAGGTGAGGAAACGAATGTAATGGCAGCTGATTGGGTAACAGTGCTTTCCCACAAACCAACTTTACTTGGTGTTGCAATTTCCCCGAAAAGATACACTCACAAGTTAATTTCTAAATATCAAGAGTTCGTGATTAGTGTTCCAAGTTTAGAAATGCTCAAAGATGTGTGGATTGCAGGGACAAAAAGTGGTCCATCAAAAATTAAGGAAATGGACATAACATTAGTACCTTCGAAAAAGATAAGCACACCAAGCATAAAGGAGGCATTAGCAAACATAGAGTGTAAAGTAGTTGATGCAAGAGATTACGGGGATCATACCTGGTTCGTGGGAGAAATAGTCGGAAGCAGTTACAAAAGAGAAGCTTTTCCGAGAGGACGACCTGACGTGATGACGGCCAATTTTCTAGCTCATGCCGCATGGACAGACTTTGTGACTTTTGAAAAGAAGATTCATAAAACAGAATAAAGCCGAAGCTTTTTTGGTACTAGTTTTTAGGGGTTTGTTTTTGTTTTTCTATTTTTTAAAGCCTTTTCTTGAATTTTAAAGCTTTTTAATCGTTTTGGAAGTCTTTAGTAACCAGAAGTTACTATCAAATAAAAAGTTATGAAAACCCGGAATTTTTATAACGAAATTTTTTTGAACTTGTCAACATGGCTTTCACTTGATAGCATATTCTCACTCTGCCTAATACTTAAAGACAATTTGTCTTAACTAAAGAGGAACAGCCCCAAACTAAAAATTATACCTAAAACTTCAAAAATTTGGTCACAGAGATATCAAAAATATAATAAAAAGCCATCAATAAACTGCTTTTAGGGCGGAAATATTGCAATTGGTGATTCTATCATCATTCTTTTACTAGCTTGTGACGTTCATATATAAGTTCTATTTTATTGTCTTTGATGTAAAACTCTGCACTCATCTTCCTGCCATTTGAGAGCGTTGAACACACCACGGTATTATCCTCGACTTTCTCTGGCACTAGATGAATTGTATAATTCATAAGTCTGCTTGTCATTTCGAGGAACAAGAATCCACCATGACTCTTAACATTGAACTTTATGGTTCCTTTGTAGCCTTTGTATGTTCCTTCCAACTTTTTAAGGATTCTTTCTCTTCTGATGAATGGAAGTTCCCTTTCGGGGTCTTTACCAAGCATTAAGGCTAAACCATACATCCCAATACTTGACAATGAATACCCAGAGGAATTAGCCAAAACTGCAACACCAAGCTTCTTTTCTGAAATATAACCAATAAAACCCGTGTATATTAGAACTGACCCACTATGTTGGATCAGGCGTTCTCCTACGAAGTCGGGGTGGATTATCAGCCCATATCCATAGCTTTCCTCACCAAAAATCTCCCATGGTACTCTTATGTGTGGAGTTTCCATGGTTTCTATAGACTCTTTTTCAATAATCTTAACACCTTTGTACTCTCCCCGGTTTATGTACATCGTCAAATACTTTGCAAGGTCAAGAACATTGCTTAGCAATCCCCCATCCGCAGTTATCCCATAAGGAAAACTTTTCGGGATGTGTGCTTCTTTTTGTGGGTCTAGTACGTAGCCAGTAGCAACGTCAAACTCTTTGTCGACCTCTTTTTTAAAGAAGTATGAGTGATCCATCTCGAGTGGTTTTAAGATGTTCTCTTTAACGTACTCTTCATACAACATTCCAGAGACTTCTGAAATTATCTTGCCAAGCATTACATACCCAGTATTCGAATAGAAGAACCTCTCGCCAGGTTTTGTAAAAGCCCATTTTTCTGCATCCTGAGCAAATGCAATTATATCTTCTGGAGTTGCTACAGGGAGCCAACTATGACCAACATTTAATACTCCATCAATGAACGCTTCTGCATAACCAAGTGAAGGAATACCCGAAGAGTGAGTTAATAAGTGGTGTATCCTTACAGGCTCTCCAAAGGGTCTAAGTTTCATTGGAATGTACTTTTCTACTGGATCATCTAAACTTATTAATCCTTTTTCCACAAGTTGCATTATTGCCAGCGCTGTGAAGCTCTTTGTTATCGAACCAATTCCGTAAACGGTTCTCGACGTTGTGGGAAGACCACTCTCTAAGTCTCTAAACCCGAACCCCCGAGAGTAAACTACTTCGCCATCTTTTATCAAGGCAACACTTATTCCGGGCATTCTGCTTTCAGACATTTTTTCCACAACGAACTTCTCAAACTGCATAAGTTTTTCCTCCATCTCGTATCCCCTCCAACCCTCAGGTTCTCTTAAGAGCTATTCCAGGCGTATTTCCAGTACATATCCCATCTTTTACTACAAACTCCCCATTCACCATTACATATTTAATCCCCTCAGAATAGGCGTGAGGATTCGTAAACGTTGATGTATCTTTGACTGTCCAAAAGTCAAATAACACAATATCTGCTACAAATCCCTCCTTTATCAGGCCTCTATCCTTGAGACCAAGCTTCCATGCTGGCATGTAAGTCATCTTCTTGATTGCAACCTCCAGCGGCAATATTTTCTCCTCTCTTACGTATTTTGCAATGACTCGTGGAAAGGTCCCATATGACCTTGGGTGAGGATGGCCTTTCCCGAACTTTTGAATGCTTCCATCACTACCAATCATTGAAAGCCTGTGTGAAATCACGAACTTAACATCTTCTTCGCTCATTCCACCTACAATTACACTTATTTCCGGATCTTCCTGTATTAGGTCAAACATGATCTCATATGGGTCTTTGTTCATAGTTTGCGAAACTTCCAATAGGGAGTCCCCTTCGTATTCTTTAAATTTCTCTGAATACGCTATTATTGTTTCTTCAAAACCTGCATCAAGAAGAATATTCTCCCAAGTTGTGCTTGGCCTTGCGAGTTCTGTTCTAAGCCTTTTTCTAACTTCTTCCTTTTGAAGCAATTCCAAAAACTCGTTTAATCCTCTTTCCCTAGTCCAAGGAGGGAATAAGTAGAACAAACCTGTGGAGGCAAAGGTGTATGGATAAACGTCACATGTAACCTCCACACCAAAGCGTCTATAGTACTCCATCAACGCAAGAGTCGTCTTCACAAGTCCCCAGTTTCTTCTTCCGGATGCTTTGTGATGAGAAATTTCAACTCTGACATTCGCTTCTTTTCCTACTTTTATTGCCTCCAAAGTTGCTTCTATCAAAAGATCTGACTCATTTCTTATGTGGGATGCGTAAATTCCTCCATATTCCGAAACAACTTTTGCAAGCTCTATTATTTCTTCAGTGTTTGCAAATACTCCTGGATCATAAATTAAGCCTGTACTCATTCCAAATGCCCCTGCTTCCATAGCTTTTCTAACGAGTTCTTTCATTTCGTTTAAATCATTTGATGTAGGTTTATTATCACCAATTCCTAGAACATATGCCCTTACAGTGTTATGTCCGACTAGTGGTGCAATGTTGATTGCTTTTTTTGTTTTATCTAATGTTTTAACATATTCTTTAAAGCTTTTCCACGTAACCTTAACTTCTCCTTTGTAGTGGGAGAGTATTATGTCTATTACCTCTTCTGAATCTTCAGACAACGGGGCAGCACTTAATCCGCAATTTCCAGTTACGATTGTTGTAACTCCCTGCATAATATAGTTAAGAGCAGAGGGGTTCGCTAAAATTGCAACATCGCTGTGGTTGTGTATGTCTATGAATCCTGGGGTTGCTATTAGGTTTTTTGCGTTTATTTCTATTTCGCCGCGTTCTTTGATTTTCCCTACTTTTACAATCTTGCCATCTTTAATT
>NZ_JASKLM010000031.1:0-21415 GCF_030153625.1 Pyrococcus sp.
GTATAGAATGCTCTCAGCCTTCATTTCTCTCCCTTCTTTTTCTGAAAAATTATCAGAAACTTAAACCTAACGCCCTACCGCTTATCCTAACAGTATCCATGACAATAACAATCTAGAAAATTTCCAAATAATTGACGGAAAGGACATTCCCAAATCAAATGCATCCTTTCATGGCGTCACTTATTTAACCACACATAACTTTTCCAAGCTTGAAGTTAGATCTTATATAGAACTCACAATTAATCCTTCTTCTCAAAAAAGTTTAGAAGTGGACGGGAAGAAAATTTTGACAGTAAAAAACGTTAGAGAAAGCGACACAAGTAGAATATCACTGATATTTCCTAAGAGAGTTGTTATTGGAAATATTACAGCGAAAGGATGCTTTATTAAGAACGTTTCAATAGTCACCATGCCTCAAGCAAATATCTTGGTACTCGTTTTAAAGATACCAAAAGATAAAATTGGGAATATAACAATAGAGTATCATGCCGAAGTAATGCGCTTTGAGCCTTTTGTAAGTTACATAGAAATGAGAGAAAGCTGGAGCATTTTCAGAACAACCTATGATGGAAACGAACTCGTGTTATCATCCATGTGGCTATTGAGGGAACTAGAAACTTTTGAAAGCTATGAATCACAAATACGCCTGAAGGTTCCCAAGGGTTGGGAAGGGGTAGTAATAGACGAAAAAGGAGAAGGGTTCTGGGAGGTTATTTACAAAGGATCAACAAGAGAGGGAAATATTCTTGTGTATAGCTCAAAAAACTCAAGAGATCCCTTAATAATTGTGGGCAATTTCTCGCTCATTCGTAAAAATCTTTCAGGAATAACAATTAATGTGTATCAGGTGGGAAGAAAGAGAGAAGACGTTGTTTATGTTGTCTCCAAAATAGTAAGGAGTTATTCTAGAATTCTAGGAGGTTATCCATACTCCAGCCTCAAAATCTTTTACCTGGAGAGTTTAAACACTAAGGCGGGTTTTGAGTTCCCACAAGGAGTTATATTAATCCATCCTAAAAGAAATGAGACTCTCCTCCTCGCTCATGAAATTGCCCACTCTTGGTTCGGTGATTATGCATCTTTTGGTAGGATGGATGAAACATTAGCAAATTATCTTGCTATAATGTCCATGAATTCTTATGAAGTGCTTAATTTTGTAGAACATTCTCCTTTAATTAATTCCACCTACACCTTAGCACAAGTTTATACGGAAGACGTGTTCAATCCACACGCAGAAGGAATGGTGTACTACAAAGGTGCTTTTGTCTTCCGTTCTCTGCAGTTTGTTCTTGGTAATGAGATTTTCTTTAAAGGGCTAAGGGAACTTTTGAGGGAGTGTCATGGTAAAGAATGCAATTTAACTGATGTTCAAGATATTTTTGAAAAAGTCAGTGGACAAGATTTGGATTGGTTCTTCAAAGAATGGTTTTACACTACAAAGGTGCCCAATTACAAGATTGAAAACTTAAGTCTAGTCCAAAAGAATGGAAAATATATAGTGAGCTTTGACATTATTGACAAGAGCAATTTTACAATGCCCCTTGAGGTTGAGATAATAACTTCAAAAGAAAAATTTGTCAAGAAAGTTTGGATTAAAGGAAAAGCAAAGGTTAGTTTTGAGATAAATGATAAGCCCCTAAAGATAATCCTCGACCCAAACGAATGGATGATAAATGAGAATAAAGAATACAGCGTAGATGGAATGAAGGTGATAGTGAATTAAAAACTTCCAATTGGGGATTTTATTTAAACAAACCGAGAATACCTTAGATACTCTCGCTGGTATGCTACTCCGCCAACCTTCTTAACATAACTGTAAAACAAATGTTATTAAGTTCTAAAATCTTTTAAATTGATTCCATTGTGTTTACGCGAAGGGACGGCTGGCACTTGCTGGCCGTCACCCGGGAGGTGATGGGAATGGCTAAAGTACTTCACTTCTTTGCACTTTTAATTAGTGGAGGGATCTTAGGTTCTAGTTAGCTAATTAAATGATACCTCTTAACATCTTTTCCTATTTCGCTCTCTTTTTTGTTAACATTAACTTCGTCATTAAAAACAAACCTCACAACAACGCCAAAACCTTAAATCTCCCAAAAATCTCTTACGGGGAGAGTTATGCAGGTCATTGAGGCAATTTATGAGGATGGAGTTTTGAAACCTCTAAAAAAGCTAAAGCTTAAAGAGCACTCAAAGGTCATCATCAAGATAATTGATGAGGAGGAGCTTGAGAAAATCTTGGATTCCATGGTTATCGAGAAAGTTGAGGGTATAGATTATAAGAAGCTTAAGGAGGCTTACTATGAATCACTTTGAACTCTTTGTAGATTCTTCTGTTCTGGTAGGATTAAACCTTGGTGATGAAAAGGCAAAAGCATTAGTAAAGTCGTTAATTGAAAGAGGCCTTACCTTAGTCCAGTCGTTTTCTCTGAAACGGCTTATAAGGTTATGTTTACCTGGCCCTTCGAGATGGATTGAAGGGTGTTTATGATCTCAAAAAGCATTTGAATAGATATAGTTGGGTTTATGGGAAAGTCAAGGAATCAATTGAACAACTGATGAAGAATGAACTTTTAAGGATAGTTGAAGTCAACTGGGAAATACTAAAGTTATCCGCAGAAATTGGGAAAAATACGCTCTTTTAACCAACGATGCGATAATAGCTGCCACTTGTAAATATTATGGAATTAAGAAAATAGCAACCTTTGATGAAGACTTTAAGAAAGTTAATTTTCTCGAAGTTATTGATTCACCGTTATAACTTCCTCCTTGTGAACTATGGCTGAGTAAAGCAATGCGAAGAAACCCTCTTGATTTCTCGATTAATTGTGAGAGTAATGAGAAGAAACCATAACTTTTCCCAGGATTGCTCACCACCATAGCCCATCCTCTTCATAACCCCCAAGCTGGCTTTAACCAGTAGGTAATATGCGAAGAACCTGCTTTCAGGCCGAGTCGAAACTGATAAGCCTGTAAACCTTCCAATTGGAATTCTCGGCTCTTAAAGGGAAATTCCAAAAACCTTTTAAATGCTATAATCAATCATGCGCCGAAAGGGACGGCTGGCCTTGAGCTGGCCGTCACCAGGGGGTGATGTAAATGGCGAGGATGCACGCTAGAAAGAGGGGTAAGAGTGGATCAAAGAGGCCTCCAAGGACAGCTCCTCCAATTTGGGTGGAGTATACAGTTGAAGAAATAGAGAACCTTGTAGTTAAGCTTAGGAAAGAAGGTTATAGTGCTGCAATGATTGGAACAATCCTAAGAGACCAGTATGGGATTCCCAGCGTTAAGCTGTTTAAAGATCCTGACAATCCAAATAGAAATTTGACAATAACGAGAATACTTGAAAAGCATGGCCTTGCTCCAGAGATACCTGAAGACTTAATGTTCCTCATTAGAAGGGCAGTAAACCTTAGAAAGCACCTTGAGCAGCATCCAAAGGACCTGCACTCAATGCGTGGTCTTCAGCTCATAGAGAGCAAGATAAGGAGACTTGTTAAGTACTACAAGAGGAAGGGTAAGCTTCCAAAGAACTGGCGTTACGACCCAGAGACTGCAAAGTTGCTCGTCCGCTGATCCTTCCCTATATTTTCATTTGGTGTTTTTCATGGATAAGGAAGGTTTTTTGAATAAGATTGGGGAAGCCGTGGATATAATAAAGCTCCACATCGAGTTAGGTCATACTATAAGGATAATCTCTCATAGGGATGCGGATGGAATAACCTCTGCGGCAATTCTTGCAAAGGCTTTGGGAAGAGAAGGAGCGAGCTTTCACATTTCGATTGTTAAACAGGTAAGTGAAGATCTTTTAAGAGAATTAAAGGATGAAGATTACAAAATCTTCATTTTTTCCGACCTGGGTAGTGGTTCTTTAAGTATGATAAAAGAGTATCTCAAGGAAAAAACTGTTGTGATTCTTGACCATCACCCTCCGGAAAATGTGAAGTTGGAAGAAAAGCATATACTTGTTAATCCAGTTCAATTTGGCGCAAATAGCGTTAGGGATCTGAGTGGATCTGGGGTTACATACTTCTTTGCAAGGGAGCTAAATGAAAAGAATAGGGACCTTGCTTACATTGCAATAGTGGGAGCAGTTGGGGATATGCAAGAGAACGATGGAGTTTTCCATGGGATGAACCTTGATATTATTGAAGATGGGAAATCTCTGGGAATTCTTGAGGTTAAAAAAGAATTGCGCCTGTTTGGTAGGGAAACTAGACCTCTCTATCAAATGCTCGCATATGCCACAAATCCGGAAATTCCTGAAGTTACTGGAGACGAGAGGAAGGCCATAGAGTGGTTAAAGAACAAGGGCTTCAATCCCGAGAAAAAATATTGGGAATTAAGTGAGGAGGAAAAGAAAAAGTTACATGATTTCCTAATCATTCACATGATCAAGCATGGAGCTGGAAAAGAGGATATAGATAGGCTAATAGGAGACGTTGTTATTAGTCCCTTATATCCTGAAGGGGATCCCAGGCACGAGGCTAGAGAATTTGCTACCCTATTAAACGCTACAGGCAGGTTAAACTTGGGCAACTTAGGAGTGGCTGTATGTTTGGGAGATGAGGAGGCTTTCAGAAAGGCCCTAAAGATGGTTGAAGACTACAAGAGGGAGCAAATTGAAGCAAGAAAGTGGCTACTTCAAAATTGGAACAGTGAAGTTTGGGAGGGGGATCATGTTTACGTCTTATATGTGGGAAAGAGTATTAGAGATACTCTCGTTGGAATAGCAGCTAGCATGGCCATCAATGCTGGACTGGCAGATCCTGAAAAGCCGGTTATAGTGTTTGCAGATACTGATGAAGATCCAAACCTTCTCAAAGGTTCAGCTAGAACAACTGAAAGGGCTTTAGCTAAGGGTTACAATTTGGGAGAAGCTCTTAGGAAAGCGGCTGAGCTAGTGAATGGGGAAGGGGGAGGACACGCGATAGCTGCAGGTATAAGAATTCCCAGGGCCAGGTTGGCGGAGTTTAGAAAATTAATAGATAAAATCCTTGGAGAACAGGTGAGCAAAGGTGGAGATAAAAGCGAAAGCTGAAATATTGTGGGAGTACAGCGATGAGAAGGTTGCTGAGGCTATTGCGAAGTCTGTTGATGTTGATAATATTTCTCTCCCTCCAAACCTCAAGAAAAGTTTAAATCTTATGACGTTTTCCGATGGAGCGAAGGTAATAACAAAGGTTAAATATCATGGAGAAATTGAGACTCTCATAGTTGCTCTCGATGATTTGATATTCGCTGTAAAAGTTGCTGAGGAGGTGTTATGATGGCTGCGAAAAGGGCTACAACAACAAGGGATAAGTGGAAGTTGAAGCAATGGTATATTATTTATGCTCCCGACTTCTTTGGCGGGGTAGAGGTAGGATTAACGCCAGCAGACGATCCAGAGAAAGTACTCAACAGAGTCGTTGAAGTTACTCTGAAGGATGTTACAGGAGACTTTACAAAGAGTCACGTGAAGCTCTATTTCCAAGTATATGATGTCAAGGGACAGAATGCCTACACAAAGTTCAAGGGAATGAAGCTTGCAAGGAGTTACATAAGATCCCTTGTCAGGAGAAAGACTACAAGAATTGATGGAATATTCAACATAACAACGAAAGATGGGTACAAGTTGAGGGTAATGGCAATGGCCATAGCAATGAGAAGAATACAAACGAGCCAAGAGAGGGCTATTAGAAAGATAATGCAGGAAATTATCTACAAGAAAGCTGAAGAACTAAACTTCAAGGACTTTGTTTTAGAATCCGTAAACGGCAAAATTGCAGCTGAGATTGCAAAGGAGGCAAAGAAGATCTACCCGCTAAGAAAGGCAGAGATAAGAAAGATAAAAGTGTTGGAAGAGCCCCAGGTTATAGCTTAGAGAAGCTCAAACTTTGGAATGTCACTAACAAACTCGACTTCGAGATCTTCAATACCATTAATTTCTTTAATTACATCGTTGACCTTTTCTTGTGCTTTTTTAATATCCTTTGGAACTAAAACATGGGCTATTATGTTGTACTTTCCTACTCCTAGCTCCAATATTTTAACATCTTCGTGATCTTTGAGAACCTTTGCAACTTGGTATATGTTTTCAGTTGCTTTCACTTTTATCAATAGAATCGCATACATGTAATTTAACTTTTCCAAGTTTGGAATTATTGTAAATTTTCTAATAATGCCTAATTTTTTTAATTTGTCGACTTTCCTGGCAACCCTCTGCCTGGTAGTTCCGAGCATTTCAGCCAATTCGCGATATGTGAGTCTTGAGTTTTGTGAGAGTATTTTGATGAGCTGGAGGTCTACTTTGTCCATCCTCCTCATAAATAACCCCCTTTTTGATGAATATTCGCCTGTATAAAAAAGTTTCGGATGATTTCCAATATTCAAAGATTATTACAAAGTTACAAGTCTCTAGTTGAGTATTTTACGAGTGTCTTCTTTAATGCTTCCTCTACATCTATTTTGAAATAATTTGCGATGCAAATTAATGCAAAAAGAACATCTCCTATTTCCTCTTCTAGTTTACTGTAATCTTTTTGGCCCTTTACTCCTTCAAAAGATAAAATTATATCGGCAAGCTCTCCAACTTCTTCCACTAAAGCGGTTAGCATTTGTGAGGGTGTCCAGTAGCCTCCCATCCTCTTAATAAGTTTGTCAACTTCCTTTTGAAGTTCCATGATTAAAGTCCTCCAGCACCTTTTCCAAATATTCCCTTAACTTTTCTTTGTTTGTCCTATAGAATCTTAATTTCCCTTCTTTTCTTTCTTCAAGGAGATCTAACTCTTTTAAAATTCTTATGTGATGACTAACGAGTGTTTGATCTATCTCAAGGGCTTCAGAAATTAGGCAGACACACATCCACCTGTCATTTAACATTTTGAGTATTCCATACCTAATTGGATTTGATATGACTTTTAAAAACCTACTTATCTCCTTGGAGGGGTATGTCTCTATTTCCTCATCTAAATCTAATATTTCACATTTTGATAGGCAACTCATGACAGTCTTTTTCTGCTTTTCATTAAGCTTTTCAATTAGCTCCCTAATCTTCACGTCTATCACCACCAAAGGTTTGGAACTAATGGTATAAAAAATTTATTTCACTTGAAAAGTGAATTGCATGAAAAAGCTTTTTCAATGAGATCCACTTATCTTATTTGAGGGATGAAAAATGATCGAGAGGATATTGGAATTCACGGCTAAACATGAAGAGTGGATTGTAGGTGAGAACGTGGAAGATTTCACAAATGAGAATATAGCGATGTTCCTCTCACGAGTCTCCAACACAGTTAGTTCAAAGATACCGGGCTATTTAGGAGAAAAAATTGACGTTAATGGATTGCTTTCCATAAAAATTGAGGGAAGCTTAGAGGAGAAGCTAAAGGCCTTGATATCCCCAAAAGTATCCCGGCAGATAGGGAGGCTTGTTATGGAAGACGATAAAAAGTTGAAAAAACTTCTAGTTGAGGTTGCAAAGGCTGTTTTAACTAGAGAGATTTTGAAGAATGAGTTACCAATTGAATTCCCAGGTGGAAAAATTGAAGGGCTAAAAATTCAGCCAAGGTATGAAGAAGACCACATAAACTTTACTGCAAGATATGGAAGCTGGATAGTGGTTAAGAGAATGATTATAGATGAAAAAACTCCCCTTTTGGATATAGCAAGACTTTTAGCAAGTATAAATGAAACTGCAGTTAACAAGATTAAAGACTTTGCAGATGTTGATGATAAGAAAATAGTGGAGTATTTCGGTGGGTTCAAGAAAGTTAAGAAAGAAGAAGAGATAAAGGAAATAGTCCAGCTCTTCAGAGAGTTTAAAGGAAACGAATTTGAAGTTAGATATGCGGCCAGAGAAATGCTTTCAAAGCTTGGGTTAAAAGTTGATGTTCCATCGAAGAACCTTGAAAAGTATCTAGAAAAGGCGGGATGAGGAAGCCGAGGACACCTGATGGATGATGACTCTTCGCTTCGCCGACCGGTGGTGATTAAATGTCTCTACTCACCTCTCTAATATTCTTTGCTTATGCTCCTGCTTTAGCCTTACTTTGGTATTTTTACCACGAAGATAAGCTAGAACCAGAGCCCAAGAAGTACGTTATCTTAACGTTTCTTTTTGGAGCTACTGTGTCTGTAATAATGGCAATTATAATTGAGAGCCTTCTAGTTCCCAGCTGGATAACATCCATAGGAGCATTACTCCCAGCAACTTTCTTTTATATCTCCTTAGTTGCGGGAATCGTTGAGGAGCCGGCCAAGGCTCTTGCTATTAAACTTCCATATAAGGCAAGACAAATGGATGGGATAATGGATGGCGTTATCTATGGAGTTGCCGCTGGACTTGGGTTTGCAGCTACGGAAAATCTACTTTATGGTCTTGGTTATGGAATGGGGACTACAATAGCTAGAGCACTTTTAACTCCCCTAGCCCATGCCTCATGGAGTGCTATAATAGGAGTAGGTTATGGTCTAAAATCTGAAGGAAAAATTTATGACCTGACTCCTTATTTTGCACTTGCAATATTGTTGCACTTTCTATGGGATTACTTTGCGTTTCTCTCAACTGTTGTTTCAGCTTATTACATCTTCGTGATCTTAATACTGCTGATAAATATAAGCTTGCTTAGATACTTTATAATCCTGGGAAAGAGAGAAGATTTGGAGAAGTACTGGTGGATGGGTGGTAGAAGATGGTGGTAAAGGAAAAGCTGGAAAAAGCGCTAATAGAAGTGAGACCTTATGTAGAGTATTACAACGAGCTTAAAGCCTTAGTTTCAAAAATTTCATCCTCAGTAAATGATCTTGAAGAGGCAATAGTGGTGTTAAGAGAGGAAGAAAAGAAGGCGAGTGAGCCATTTAAAACAGATATTAGAATACTCCTTGACTTTTTGGAATCAAAGCCTTAGTGCAATTTCCTTATACACTTTTGGCATCTTTTTTAGGGAGTCTATTTCAACGAATTCATTAGGTCCGTGGATATTTCCTCCTTTAGGCCCGATATCTATTGCCTTTACGCCATATGGGGTGAAGTACCTTGAATCTGAGGCTCCAGGACCCTCAACTGGTTTAACATCTTCGCCAAGCTCTCTGAGAACTTCCAATGCAACTTTCACGATCTTTTCTTCAGGACTTGTGAAGAGATAACCTGCTTTTTCGTTAGTTTTGACTTCGAGTTCTCCCTCTGGCAAAGTGAACGAGATAACTTCTTTTAATGTCTTTTCGATATCTTCTTTTGAATTACTCATCGCCCTTATATCGAGCCTTAAAACGTGTTTTTCGTTTTCGATGGAATACATGTTTGGCGTTATTGACACTCCATAGTCGCTGTATTTTTCCGCCTTTATTGGAGCCCTCACAACTGGAACTATTGACCTCATCAGCTCTGTCAATCCAAGGTCCACTTCAACTTCTTCTCCATCTCCTCTTTCAAGGTAAGTTAAAGTAACTTCACTGGGAACAACGTTACCTTTCAAGAATTTCCCCTCAAGGGAAACTACAGGGACTTCTTTTGTTCTTACGAAGTGTGAAGCTGCTATTAGTGGATGAGTGTCTACTCCTGGGAGAAAATATGCAGCATGTCTTGTTTCTAAAATTGGGGTGTTTACCTTGAATGTTTTGGATTTTATTTTCCCTTTAACCTTGATCTTCTTAATCGGAACTCTAATAACCGCTCCAAACCCCTTTCTTCTCCTAATTATTGGTTTCATTCCTATTCCGTCTGCATTGATCATGTACTTTGGTAGCTTGTTCTCTTCTTTTAATCTCTCAGCAATCTTGCTAGCGAGGAATCCTCCAATTTCTTCATCTCCAGTAAAGGCAAAGATTATTTTTCCTTTGATATCTTCTTTTGCAAGCTCTTTTAGTGCTACCATCACCGCAGCAACATTCCCTTTATCATCAACGCTTCCCCTTCCATACGCTTTGTTTCCTATTATGGTTAATTTGAATGGATCTGTGTTCCACTCTTCTGGATTTACTGGGACTACGTCGAAGTGAGCCATGAAGAGGAGCTTTGGATAACCTTTTCCAATTTCCCCTAATACTCCATAATAGCCGTTCTCTTCAAAAACGTCAGCTTCAACTTCCCACTCTTCCAGCGTATCTTTGATGAACTTGGGACATTCTTTGGTGGGTTTTATTCCCTTTGCTGGATCATTAACGGTTTCGAACTCAACCAATTGAGAAAGAAGTTCAAGCACGTCCATATCCATCCCCTCAGGTGATGCGGACCTCATCATACTTCAGCCGGTTGATCCATCATCATTGGGTGATAGATGTTAAAAACCTTTGAGTAATAAATCTAATTGCCCGATGATGGGAACAGGGTAGCTGCCGAGCTGATGAGGAAGCCGTTCCAGACTGAGGGAAAAGTTTTATTTCTATAAAATTGAACTTCAGGTGGTGGTGCTGATGTACATGGCAGAGTTCAAGCTCAGATTTGGCAATAGAAAGTGGTATGTGAGAAGAATAGTAGAAGCTGAAAGTTACGAGGAGGCCGTGGAGTTGGCAAAGAAGTATGCAGAGCTCATGAATAAAGGAGAAGTCAAATGGGAGCTTGCAGATGTCTATGAAGCTACTAGGCCATTAATCATTGGAGAAGAAGAAATTAAGAAGCTGGAAGGTTAATCTCTAAGCTCTCCAACTAGATTTTTTCTCATTAATACTTTTATTTCTTCCACATTGTTTGTGTGGCCTAGAATCCACATGAGCTTTGTTACTGTTGCCTCTTTTGTCATGTCCCCCGCTGGGATTACTCCAGCTCTAAGGGCTAATCTCCCAACTTTGTACCTCGTTAGATCAACTCCATCGTACATTGCCTGGGTTGTCATTACTATTGGAATCTCCTTGGAGAGCTCCTCTATTGTTTGAAGTAAATCACTTCCCCTATAAGGAATTCCTCCAGCTCCATAACCTTCTATGACAATTCCTCTATATCCCAGCTCTACAGCTGCCCTAAATATGTCCCCCGAAAGTCCTGGGATTAGCTTTATAACTAGAACTTTTGGATCGTGCCTAAGGTCTAATGTGACTTCTCCATTGTTAAACTTTGGAATAAAGTTAACCACGAGATCTTCTCCTCTTAATTCTGCAATTATAGGGTAGTTAATGCTTTCGAATGCATCTCTGCTCATTGTCCTAACCTTAGATGTTCTAACTCCAAGCATAACTTTTCCATTGAAGGCCACGTAAACTCCCCTAATTCCAGAAGTTGCAAACTTTATTGCTGTTTGCAAGTTTAGGGGGGCATCACTATTTTCTTCAGTGGCAGGTATCATAGAACCAGTAAATACGATGGGTATTGGGGGGTTTCTAAGCATGAAACTTATCATTGAAGAAGTGTAGGCAAGAGTATCGGTACCATGAGTGACTATAATTCCATCATATTTTTTTACATTCTTGTAAAGAGTTTCAGCAAGATCTACCCAATCTTCTGGCTGGATAAGCGTGCTATCAACGTTCTTTAAATCGAGAAAATCACAATCCTCACAATCTTTGATTCCGGCGATATCTAAAACTTCTTTAACGGACAACGAAGCCTCATATCCATTCTCGCCCTTTACACTCGCAATTGTTCCACCCATCCCAATTAGAAGAATTTTCACATTTAATCACCATGATAACTAAAATACCCCCTTTTTAGTATTTTTGTCGACAATTTATAAGGTGTAGAAAAGAAAAATTGACATTTGTTCAGCGTTTTGAAAAAATTTCGAAAATCATAAATCTCCTGGCCACAGGGTTTGGATATATTTCCCATTTAACACCCTCAGGGACACTAACCTCTGCTGAACCATAAAGTCCTCCTTCCCTGGGATCTAGGCTTCTCCCAATGATCTTGCCATCTTTAATATTAACTTCCATGTATCTTGGTAGTCCTATTATTAAGTGTCCTTCTTTTTCAACGTTCTCTATCCCCCACTTTGCTGAATAAATACCTGCGTAGATCTCTGCTATTCTCACTGGGACGCTACTTTTTCCAATAGCAACTATCTCTATGTTTGTTTCCTCCCAAAATTTTCGGGCTAATGGTTGAAGGTCTTTTGATAACTCCTTCCATACCTCTTTCCCTTTATCTGAAATACCTAATGCGTCGATTGTGGGTTCATCGAGCTTTCTTAGCTCTATTCCTCCCAGGGTTGAGTCTAGATGAATTACATCTGGCTTTACTTTCCTTGCCAACTCGATTGCTAGCAAGACTTCGTCTCTGATTGCCTGCCTTCCCGTGAGGTCATAATCATAGGGATTTGCGTACTTCACCATAACTTCTTTTGCACTCCTGTAAGGTTTCTCAACTAGAACAGCGACGGTCGCTATAAGCCCTATTGGCTCAAAAGTTTCATCTAGAACAGCCCCTCCCGTGTCTGCGGCCACGATTCTCATTTTTCTACCTCCAGCGATAGTTTTAATTATATAAAATACTACACATTTAAGTGAGGGGTTATGGGGACTAGGGAGATTATTATAGATTGTTACCTCCACGACATGTGTGAAGGGTTGAACATAATGACTGTCAGAGGTTCAGCGTATCTTCTTGTGGGCCAAAACGTATATCCCCTAATTGAGGGAATTGTTCCTCCAACACTTCACTTCTACATCAAAGAGGGCTACCTCGATATTTATGGCTTTTGGAGAGTTGAAGGGGAGGAGCATGCTGCTCATATAAGAGTGGCAATTGACAAAGTTCATGTTGTAGGGACTTCCATTATAGTTGAACCTCACGGGGCTCTTGAAAACTTTGACGCCTCTGTAGTTATAAAACTTGATGCCTCTGAGAAAGATTTAGAACAATTGAAGAAAATAATCAATGAGGAGAAGTTCTGGACCAAAGAGGAGCATGGTGAGGTAATATCAACATATTTAGAAAAGCATTTAAGGGAGAAAAGAAAGAAGAAGGAGTGAGATGATGAGCTTGGCCGCTTCCCGAGTGGTGAGGGTCTAAACTCCGGTGCTGATGAAGTCAAAGAACCTTTCCACATTTCCCCTGTAAACTTTAATGTATCTTTCAGCTGCCTTTTTCCATGAAAATTCTCTTGCCCTCTTCTTGCAGTTTTCTCTTAGCTCCTCTATTAGCTCTTTGTTGGTCTTATTTAGCTCGGCCATCTTTATCATAGCATTTGCAAGTGTCCAAGGATCTCCTGGGGGTACTAACAAGCCAGTTGCATTGTGGGGACTTTTATCGAGGCTTATTATGGTATCCCTTAACCCACCGACTGAAGAGGCTATGGGTATTGCTCCAAGGCACATTGCTTCTAATTGAACTAAACCAAAGGGCTCAAAGTACGAAGGAATAACCACAAAATCTACTGAACCATATAGTTCCCTCACAAACTCTCTAGACAGCATCTGTGTTATAACTACAACGTTTTTGTATGAAGTAGCCAAGCTTCTAGCCCAATTTTCCAATTCTGGATCCCCTTTTCCAACTATTATAAACCTAAGAGAGCTAAAGTCTTTGTAAATCTGGGATAGAATTTCAATTGCCCTTAAAAGAACATCTACTCCCTTCTGCCCTCTATCGAACCTTCCAATAAACATGAAAGTCGTCCCTTTTTCAAGCCCGAACTTCTTTAGAAGCCTCTCTTTTCTTGTCTCTCTATCCCCATCGAGGAAGTCTTCACTCCAGAAGCTGCAGTCTATGCCGTTGAATACATAGGTAACTTTACCTTCAAAGTTCCTGAAGAACCCCCATTCATCCAGGAGATACCCTCTGCTTACCGTCGTTACCATGTCGGCTACATATCCTCCAGTATGCTCTGGGTCTAAATCTGGGTAGGGGGCTAGCTCCGAAAGGTTTGCCTCATGGAAGTAATAAGCTGGAACTTTCGCCTTATTCAACCTGTGTATTGTAAAGACGGCTGGGATCTTGAAGTACTTCTTTATTAGTGCACCAGCAAAAACGGTGTGCCAATCGTGAAAGTGAACTACATCTGGGAGCTCTTCTTTCTCGAGCAATTTATTTAAGAGGAGAACGCTTGCTTTTCCAAAGAGAACACTCTTCTTCAGCAATCCATCCCAACCAGGGCCATACACATCCGTTGAGTCAAGCAGTCCTCCCCCTATTCTATAAACCCTTAAGTTTCCCTCTTTCTCTAAGTGAACTCTAATTTCAACTTCTTCTCCAAAAGCCCTAACCTTTCCAATCGATTCTCCGTGAAATTGCCCATGGGCGGGAGTAAATACGATGGTCTCATTTCCCAGGGAGGCAAGTGCCTTTGCAATATACGTTAATGCCTCTGCTAGTCCTCCGACCTTTATGGGTAAGTATTCAAAGCCAAGCAAAAGTACCTTCATTCTTTCACCCTTATGAATATCTGAGTTTGGGTATATGAATGTTGAGCAAACATTATAAGCTTAAGTTCCCAGGAACTCTTGCAATGAAGGGAGGCTATCTCTTTGTGTTTTTGGCTGCGGTCATGTGGGGAACTCTGGGAATATTCGCAAAGTTTCTCTATGGATTTAATCTCTCAACTTATACGATAGTTTTCTACAGGGTTCTCTTTGCGCTAATATTCTTGGCAGTTTATCTTAAAGTTAGGGGTCTCCCTTTGCTGATGTCTAAAGATAGGCTCCCCTTTTACCTGGGTTTTTCCTTCTTTAGCATTTTTCTCTTTTATTCTCTCTACTTTTACACAGTTAAGATATCATCAGTCTCTTTCGCCGTTTTAATGCTTTATACTGCCCCAGTCTACTCCCTAATTTTTGGAAGAATACTATTTGGGGAAAAGCTCACTCCTAGTAAACTTACTGCAGTTTTTCTTGTAATTCTCGGTGTTTTGTTATTGAACCTGGACGGAAAACTTAACGTTTCAAAGCTAGCTTTATTGACTGGACTTGCAAGTGGACTCACATACTCCCTTTATGGAGTCTTTGTGAAGTTTGCAGTGAGAAGGGAAGAGCCCGAGAGAGTTCTCTTTAACGTCTTATTAATTGGTCTGCTCTTTCTCTTGCCAGTGACTGATTTAAGAGTTCCCACAGCCGCCCTTCCTTATCTCTTAGGACTTGCTTTCTTTCCCACATTCCTGGGGTATATCTTGTATAATACGGCTCTCAAGACTGTAGAGGTTAGCAAGGCCTCGATAATTGCAACTATTGAGCCGGTAGTTGCTATTATCCTAGCTTACTTTATATTTGGAGAGGCACTTTCTTTACTCCAATATCTCGGTGCTTCCCTTATAATAGCTGGAGCAATTCTAGCAAAGAGGTAGCTATTCTTTGGAGCTTTCTCCCCTCATAACGGCCGATGCAACTATGTGGGCAATCCTCAGGGCCTCTGGAATTAGGGAATTCCGAGAGGTTGCTCTTATAATCTTAGCGGCAGTTTCAGCGTCAATGCCTATGGCTTGATAGTACACCTTTCCTGGGATCAGCTCGTAGATCTTTCCCCCAGCTTTTATTAGCTCCATTCTCTTCTCCCAATCTTCGAAATGCTTTCTCAATGCATTTTCAATCGCTTCAAAATCAGGCCTCTTCCTTACAACCACTATAAGGGGAAGACCAGTCTCCCTAAATACTCTGTTGACGTCAACGACGTTAAACCCTGCGTAGGTTATTCCTTTGAGTAGGATAACGCGAAGATCCCCCCTAAATCTTGAAGACAAAATCGAGTCAATTATTGCTTCTGTAACATCAAGTCCATCTATGGTTATCCACCTAGAAACAGCTCCAAGAACATCACTTCCCCCTTTCATGACTATTCCGACGAGAATAACTTTTTCTCCTCTTTTTTTGTGAGGAAATGTTCCGTCATCAAATCCGATTACCCTAATTTCTCTTTTAACCCTCCTAATCATTGTTTTTCCTAAGGAGAGTAATGTATAAAAACACTTTTCCCACCCAAATGTGGAGATGCTAGGGGTAATATTTGCAGTGAAACTCAAGAAGAGTGATAATTACCTAATTCCGATAAATGATGAGTCTGTGGTAAAAATTGTTGAAGCTAGGCTTAGGTTAGCTAAGAGGATAGATGATGTTGTGGTTTTAGTAAAAAAGAGTCAAGAAAGAAAGTTTTCTCTCCACGTTGAGAACGTAGTCCCAGTTACGGGAAACACGAAAATAGATGCCCTATTGAAAGGCCTTCCTAAATCAGGGGACATATTTCTTGTAGAGGGAAACATGCCTCTGGTAATGCCTTTCCTGATCAACTACATGACCTCAATATACTACGATGAGTTCTTGGAAGCTCTTATTCCCAGGTTCAGAGAGAATGTAGAGGTCTTTCATGGGGTGTACAATGCGAGAGCCTTGAGGAATGCTTTGGAGGGCATGAAGGCCGACAATATAAGCAACTTATCAAAGCTTCCTGAATACATAGACGCCGAATTCTTGGATGTTGAGGAATTAATGAGAAAGAACGAAAAAGTTAAGTGGAGCTTCTTTAGGGTTAAAACATTGGATGATATTAGGACTGTTCTTAGGAGTGGACTTCTTAGAGAATAGGAAAATTAAAATACTTGAGAGTTTCAAAAATTAATTGATTTCATCGATCGCCCAGGTGTTATAGATGGCGAGATGGGAGAGAATTGTGGATGGGGTAAAGAGCATAGCACTGATGAGAAAGAAAATAATCACGAGGGGGAAAGGATAGCCCTCTTCGTTGATGGGCCTAATATTCTCAGAAAAGAGCTGGGAATTCATCTTGAAGACATAGTGGAGGCGCTGAGCAAGTTGGGCAACATAAGAGTAGCAAAAGTGATTCTAAATCAATATGCCCCTCAAAGCCTTATCGAGGCCGTCTCAAATCAAGGGTTTGAGCCGGTAATAGTTGCGGGAGAAATAGGAGTAAAGATGGCAGTTGAGGCCATGAGAGAAGTGTATAACCCGAATATAGACATGATAGCTTTGGCCACTCGGAATACAGAATTTGTCCCAATCATATTAAAGGCAAAGGAAAAGGGGAAGGAAACTGCGATAATTGGAGTTGAACATGGTCTAAGTTCTGCATTAAAACACGCAGCTGATTACGTGATAATTCTAAAGCCGAGAGGTGAGAAGATTGAAGAACGTCATCACGAAGATTCTGAGGAGAGAAGAGAAGGAGGAAGAGGAGCCTAAAAAGACGATTGGACTGATAATAGATGGGCCAAACATACTTAGGAAGGAGTTTAAGATAAGGCTAGAGGACATCAAGAAGGCCTTAGAAAAGATTGGAAAGATAAGAGTGGCAAAAGTAGTTCTTAATCAATACGCTCCTCAAGGATTAATCGAGGCTGTTGTAAACCAGGGATTTGAACCTATAATTGTGGCAGGGGATACCGATGTGAGAGTGGCAATAGAGGCCATGGAGTTAATATACAATAGTGACATAGATGTTTTAGCGTTGGCTACGAGAGATGCGGACTTTTTGCCAATAATAAGTGAAGCAAAGAGGAGGGGGAAAGAGACGGTAGTTATAGGTGTTGAACCTGGGTTCGCTGTGGCTCTTCAGAATGCGGCCGACTATGTAATAATAATGGAGAAAAGGGAAGAAGATTAATACTCAATTCCCCTTCTTGCCAGTATTCCTCTTTGGTATGGGTGCTTTACTTCTTTCATTTCGGTAACATAGTCTGCAAGCTCAAAGAGCTCCTCTGGGCAGTATCTTCCAGTGAGAACGAGCTCAGTGTTTTTGGCCTTGTTTAGAATGAGCTCCTTGACTTCCTCAATTGATATCATTCCAAAGCCAAGGGCCACGCATATTTCATCTAGAATTACAAGATCCCATTCGCCACTCTTCACGACTTCTTTGGCCCTTTCAAGGGCCTTCTTTGCGGCTTTTATGTCCTCTTCATCCGGCTTTCCATGAACAAACTTTGGAAGGCCGTAAGATTCAATCGTGAATCCACACTTTTGGGCCATCTCATACTCTCCGTACACTTTTGGAGCCTTAAGGAATTGGACTATTATTACCTTCCCCCCAGAGCCGAGCATTCTCAGCGCTAAGCCTAGGGCTGCTGTGGTTTTCCCTTTTCCATTTCCAGTGTAGATATGAACTAAACCAAGCTTTTCTTTCCAACTCATACTATCACCTCAGCCAGTATGCCCTACATCATCTATCAGCCGAGCGAGACTCATCATCGGAGCTATAAGACTTTGAGAGTTTAAATTTTAAATCTTGAGGATTTTCGGTACACGATATTTGGGCATATTTTTGGAAATAAAGGTGTTGGAGATTGGGATTTGATTTAATAATCGAAGTTAGCATTGCTTTGTTTTTCAGGTAACGAATGTTTTTCGAAAATTTTTGAAGTGCATGGTAAGAATATAATTTAAGGGTTTTGAGATGTTCTGTTGGTTCTCGTAAAAAGTTAAGAGTCTGCTTAAAAAAGCGTTGCATCCCTTTTTGTCTTTCCCTCATGCGCACTCCCCAGGGCCGGTAATATCGATAGGAAAAATCACTTGTAGAATATGCGGTATGTGAAGGAGGATCACCAGGAGTATTACATCATCCCCATTCTTCGACATAAGCTTTTCCTCTTCCACTCGCAGGTTTTCAAAGGCTCCCAAGCTCTTAGGGATTTACGCGGTTAACGGTAGTGGGGAAAGTCCCTTAAATCCTAGGTAAGCCAGCTCTCTTCTCTGAGTTCATCCTTCTTCTCGACGTTTTTAGCGATCAGTCCATAATACTTCTCTCAATCCTTGAGTCTACGAGCTCAGCCTTTCTCTTCAAATTCCTCAAGGACGAGCCTCGTCTTTCCGACCCTTCTCCGCCATGACTATAAGCTCGAAGCCCTCTTTCCTGATCCTAGCTATAATTTCAGCGGCGACCGCGTAGAAAAGACTAAAATAGAAGTAAAGTGGGAACTTCAATCTTATCTAATTCTTTTATCCCCTCACTTTTTCCCGTCAGTGAAGCTTTTACAATAGCGTACTCGTTGACTCCCTCCCATAGTCGCACGTAATCATAAGTGTCAAAGTTAACTGAAATTTCTAGCCCTCTAACATAATTTCCTTGGGGTTTAAATAGCCAGAGAATTTCTCCGTCTTCATCTTTTAGGTAAATAGCTTCAACATTATCATGAAGCTTAATTTTGTCTTCTTCGCTTGTGAAGAACTCTTGATAGTACTTATTGACTTTCATAAAAAGCTTTAAAAGAAAGATCAATCCTTCGAGAAAACCAACTAATTTTTCCAGGGATTTGGTATCAAGATCAACTTGATTTGATATTTCCTCACTTTTCTTGATAAGCCATCTTATGTCTCCTGAGATAAGAAATTTTCTGATCTCTGCACATAATTTTTCGTATTTCCCATTTAGGCTTTCTAGCTTTTGGCAGATTCCGTCTATATAGCTTATTATGCCCCGAATTTCATCGGGAATGTAAGTTCTATAACTCATGAAATCTTCTCTGAAGATTAACCTCCTAATTTTATCTAACTCATCAATCTCATATCCTGGTTTATAGTATATTATGCTGGAAACAGATCCTCTCCATCCTATTACTTCCTCCTTATTGATCTCATTTTCCTTCTCGAAAACTTCACCTACATATGTGAGGAGATATTGAAGAATTTCACGTGGATCTGATAACATAGACTCTCACCTCTCCAAAGTGGTAAATTTTCCTTATAGCCACCCTTTCCTCTTAAAGTAGTACACCATTCCGATACCTATGGTCAGCATTGCTAAAAGCACTGCGGGATAGCCGTAGTACCAGTTAAGTTCTGGCATATTATATGGGGAAGCCTGTGGGTTGAAGTTCATTCCATATATTCCAGTTACGAAAGTTAGAGGTATGAAGATCGTGGAGACAACGGTGAGGATTCTCATGATTTCGTTCGTTCTTATTGAAAGTGTTGAATAATAAATGTCAATTAGGCCATTGGCCATTTCTCTGTTGTTTTCAATGATGTCAAGTATTTCCATAACATGCTCATAAAGCTCTCCGAGATAATTCTGCGTCTCTTCACTAAAGAATTCCTTTCCTTCTAGCCTTAACCGTCTAAATATCTCCAGCAGGGGAAATATAGTTCTTCTTAGGAATAATATTCTCCTCCTAATTCCGTGGATCTTCTGAAGTACTTCTTTTCCTTCACCTTTTAGAACCTTGGTCTCTATCTCCTCCATCTGTTTACTGACATCCTCTAAAATTGAAATGTAATTCTCAATTATTGCATCGAGAAGTGCAAAGAATAAATGATCTGCTCCCTTTCTTCTATAAGCTAATTCACCATGTCTTATGCTCTCTCTAATTGAGTTAAAAACATCTCCAGGTTGCTCTTGAACAGTTATTATGAAGTTGTCCTTCAGAAAGATAGCAGTCTTTTCCCTTTTTAAGCCACCCTTTATCTTATACACTTGGTAAAGTAGAACAAAGATATAGTCGTTTAGAATCAAGATTCTGGATCGAGTCTTTGCTCGGAGAATCAACTTAATTACAACATCGTGAAGCTTAAAAATTTCTTTTAGGTCTTTGAGGTATGCAATGCTTTCGATGTTTACCCAAACTACCTTGTAGTCTTTGTAATTTAGGGCATCTTTTATTGCTTTAATCCGTTTTTCTTCAAATTTATCTTCTGAATATGCGAAGACCGTTATTCTAGGTTCTTCCATCCTGGACACCACAGCTGAAAAATTGAACTTTAGAGTAATTATAGTTTGTGTTACCTTCTTAATGTCGTTCATAGAGAACGTCGGGCCTATTTTGCATGCCTCAGCTCTTGCTTAATGACAGGATTAATAATGTAGCATTCCTCATGCTGGTTCAATGGCAGAAGATGGTGTATCTACTTTCTAGATAGTAACGTACAACGTTCTGGACTTTTTATTTATCTTTCCGTTGGATAAATGGCTTGATGCCCACTAGAGGTTTTGAGAGAGTGTTTTTCAATATTCTATCAGAAATTTATTGTAATTTCTGATTCTCTCTTTTGACAGTTACTTTAATCTCTCTGCCACCTGTGAAGGATCTTGTGCGTTTAACTCAACGGTGAGAATTATATGTTCTTCCCGCTTCAAATGAGTTTATCATCTACTGAGGGAGCATTTGTGAGGATTTCCAAAGGACTCCGCGGTTAAAAAATAACGTGCAAGCTGTCGAAGGTGACTCATGCGAATTCTCCTATCTCTCAAAAAGGAGTATAATTTGGCCGGTCCTTGCCGATGCTTTCTTCTGGCATAACTTCGCTCAAATTACTATTACCGGTTAAAGATCATAAGATTCAGAATCCATTATTACTTTGTGAATTAGGATTCCGTCTTGGAGATTTTTATGAAGAATCTGTTTCTGGGGCCGGGGCCGGGATTTGAACCCGGGCCAGGGGATCCACAGTCCCCTGTGCTAACCAGGCTACACCACCCCGGCCACTCCCATCGAAAATTTTGGAATAGATTTATAAAGTTTTCGTCAGATTCTGGAGATACTGTCAGGATAACTGGGGCATCACCTCTTGAAGCCACTCAGTCACATCACCAGGCGGACAACCAAACCGAGAATGAAACCTAACAAAATTA
>NZ_JASKLM010000032.1:0-20409 GCF_030153625.1 Pyrococcus sp.
GAAGTAAGCATTAGCCTCATTGGCAACAGCCTTAGCCAGCAAAGTCTTACCAGTCCCAGGAGGACCATACAACAAAACACCCTTCGGAGGCTCAATACCAAGCTTCTCGAATAGCTCTGGGTGCTTTAGTGGAAGCTCTATCATCTCTCTTATCTTCTCTATTACATCTTTTAGACCACCAATGTCTTCGTAAGTAACTCCTGTTGTTATTCTTTTCTCTACTTCTTTTACAGGTCTTTCACTGACATCAAAGTCTGTAAATTCTGTAATCTGAACAACTCCAGCTGGCTGAGTTGTTGTTACTACAAAAGTTAGCTCCTGACCAAGAACACCTACCTTAATGTAGTCTCCTCTAACTACTGGCCTTCCAATTAACCTTTCGTGTAGCCATTCAATGAAGTCCCTTCCAAATCTTATTGGCTCTGTTGGAGCCAATACTACTTTTCTAGCCTCTTTAACGTCAGCTTTTCTTACAATTACTTCATCGCCAAGTCCAACTCCAGCATTCTTTCTTATTGTACCATCCATTCTGATAATTCCAAGCCCCTCGTCTTCGGGGTATGCTGGCCAAGCTATTGCTGCTGTATTCTTAGTTCCTATGATCTCAACAACATCTCCTGGTGATATTCCTAGCTCTCTCATCGTTTTCCTGTCTATTCTTACTATGCCCCTACCAACATCTCTCTGATAAGCAGAGGCAACCTTAAGCTTAACTTCCTTCTTCTTCTCACTCATCTTTCCTCACCTCAATATTTTGATTACCAATGGTTACTAAAACTCTTAAGGTTTATAAAGTTTTCGATATTGGTTATGATCCAAGGATTTTGAAAATAAAAGGAATTAATTGATAATAGAACCAATACCTCCAAAAATATTTCCAAATATCAAGAAAGAAGGGTACTAAAGCTATTCAACTTTAACTTCGAATCCTTCACTCTCCTTCTTTGTTGGGTGCTTCTTTGGAACTCTGATCTCAAGCACTCCGTTGTTGTACTTGGCCTTTGCCTTCTCTGGAATAACTTCTTCTGGAAGCCTGATGGCTCTTCTATACCCTGTAAAGTATCTCTCTATTCTCACTGCTCCTTCTCTTTCTAATTCTTTCTCCCTCTTAACTGTGGCCTCAATGTATACTGTATCCTCTGTAACCCTCACTTTGATGTCTTCTTTTCTCACTCCTGGAAGCTCTGCCGTGATTACAAACTCATCTCCGTTGTCAAAGATATCAACGAATGGCTCTCTCCAGACTTCTCCTACTCTCTCCTCATACATTGCTGGCTCGCTCCACCTTCTGTAAGTCCAGAGCCTTGGCCTGCTGAAGAATTCATCGAACATTGCATCAATTTCCTCTTGTATTTCCCTTATTAGGTCGAATGGATCCCATATGTCCCATCTTCTTATTCTCCTCACCATCTCTCTCACCCCCTCCCACTTTTGGTTACCATTAGTTATTAAATTATTTGGGGTTTATAAATATTTCGATAAGAGTAGAATTTACCGAACAATCAAAAATACTCCAAAAAAGACCTTAGAATCTAAAAAGCATTGATTAAATTATTTCTAAAGCGTTTTATTTGGTTAAAAGAGAATGCTAGAGGTTTAGCTTTATCAGTGTTTTCAAAAATTATTGTGAATGGAAATACTTATAAACACAGCGAGGAGTAAAATAGAAACAGTAAATTCTCTCCACGAAGAGCATAGATCTCCTATAGGTGTTTAAAATGAAAAAGAAAAGATTGTTTAGTCTTATAGCGTTCTTGATTTCTCTGGCGTATCTTTACAAAAGTATAGATCTAAAGGAGCTTCCAAGCGCAATAAGTGAGGCCAACTATTTCTATCTAACAGTAGCTTTTCTATTGTCGATTCTCACAGTATTGCTAGGAGCTCTTAGATGGTATCTAGTTATGAGAATGGTTCAGAACACCAGTTTCAGGAGAACTCTTCAAGCCTTTATAAGTGGATACTACCTCATGGCAGTTTTGCCTCCAACATTGGGACATATAACAAAGGTAAAACTTGTTGGAGGGGATTATTTTCTAGCTCTTTCTTCTCTTGCGTTTGGAATTGCAATTGAGATAATTATCGTTCTCTCATTTGCCTTGATCTTGTTTGGGTTCACAAAATTAGGACTTTTTGGTTTGGGTATAATCATTCTCGCCTTTGTCTACGACAAAATATTCCACAGGGCAGCCCTTATAGTTTTTAAACTTTGGGAAAACCTGGGGCTCAAGAAAGTTCCCAATCTCTTAAAAAACTGGTGGCAAAGGCTTTATCTTGGGTGGAAAAAAGCAAAGGAAAGTAAACTAACATTTGTATCAACTTTTTTAATTTCATTTGCAGTAATAATTCTCCAAGTTTTTGGCTTGGTCTTTGTAGGAAAAGCATTTTTACTGGATATACCAATCAAGAAGGCATTCTATGCTTTTATAATGAGCGTTGTTTTTGCCTCTCTAAGTGGGATCCCTTCTGGAGTTGGGGCTAACGAATTTGGAATTCTTGTAGGAATTGGCTCTTCTACAAAGGCTGCTCTAACTGCCTTCATCTACAAATTCATATTCCAATACCAGTACTCAATAATTGGCGCATTTGTATTCTATAAACTTCTGAGTGGTGGAAATGAAAGTAGCTCTAGTTAGTGATTGGTATTACCCAAAGATTGGAGGAGTAGCGAGTCACATGCACAATCTAGCAATCAAACTCCGAGAGAGGGGACATGAGGTTGGGATAGTTACGAATAACAGAGTTACAGGGAAAGAAAAAGAACTTGAAAAGTATGGAATAGACCTCATTAAGATTCCTGGGGTCGTGAGCCCTCTTTTGGAGGTAAACATTACCTATGGATTAAAATCATCAGAGTTAAATGAATTTTTGAATAATTTTGATGTAATTCACTCTCACCATGCGTTTATGCCACTTGCCTTAAAGGCTGTAAAGGCTGGAAGAACCATGGAAAAAGCAACACTACTCACAACTCATAGCATTTCTTTTGCCCACGAGTCAAAACTCTGGGACACTCTAGGGCTTACAATACCTCTCTTTAGGAGTTATCTGAAATATCCCCATAGGATAATAGCGGTAAGCAAGGCCGCAAAATCTTTTATAGAGCACTTCACATCAGTTTCTGTATCAATTGTACCCAATGGGGTTGACGATACACGCTTCTTTCCAGCTAAACACAAAGATAAAATAAAAGCCAAGTTTGGACTCGAAGGGAATATAGTCCTTTATGTAAGCAGAATGAGTTACCGTAAAGGTCCTCACGTCCTTTTAAATGCATTCTCCAAAATAGAGGATGCTACTCTTGTAATGGTAGGAAGTGGGGAAATGCTTCCCTTTTTAAAGGCACAGGCCAAATTTTTAGGAATTGAAGAGAGAGTTGTATTTATGGGATATGTGCCAGATGATGCTCTTCCAGAAGTTTTTAGAATGGCAGATGTTTTTGTCTTACCCTCAGTCTCAGCAGAAGCATTTGGTATAGTTGTGCTCGAAGCAATGGCATCAGGAGTCCCAGTTGTAGCTACAGACGTTGGTGGAATACCTGAAATCATAAAAGAGAATGAAGCTGGCCTTCTAGTGCCCCCTGGGAATGAGCTTAAGCTGAGAGAAGCCACTCAAAAGCTTCTCAAAAATGAAGAATTAAGGAAATGGTATGGGATGAACGGGAGAAAAGCTGTTGAGGAAAAATATTCTTGGGACAAGATTGTTGTAGAGATAGAGAGAATTTACAGCGAAGTTTTGGAAGAGCAATCTTAATATATTTTAGCCTTACATCTTCTCTTATGAAACTAGACGTAATATGCATGGGAAATCTCAACTACGACATAACCTTTATGCTAGAAAGATTCCCTGAGTTCCACGAAAAAGTAAATGCCAAAAAAGTTTACACAGGCTTAGGAGGTTCTGCAGGGAATACAGCAACTTGGTTGTCCTTCCTGGGATTAAGAGTCGGGTTCATTGGAGCTGTAGGAAATGATGACTTTGGAAGGCTACACTTGGAATTTTTCGAAAAGATAGGGGTAGATACCAGGGGGATTAAAGTTGTAGATGAACCAACTGGAGTTGCCGTAATGATGGTAATTGGAGAAGATAAGAGGATTGTCAAATACCCAGGAGCTAATAGATTTAAGGAAGTAAAGGAAAATTACCTAAAGCTCGCAAGACACCTTCACCTTTCTTCAAACCCTCTTCCACTTGTTGAAAAGGCCGTAAATTTAGCCAAAAATCTTGGTCTAACAGTGTCCTTCGACCCAGGTGAAATGGAGGTTCCTAAGCATATTGAAGAAAAGATTGACATTCTAATGATGAATGAAGACGAATTCAAGAGGAAGTACGGAAGCTTAGAAAAAATAACGGAGTTAAAGTCCAGAATAGCTATAGCAACTCTCAATGGTGGTGGAGCTTTAGTTAGGGATGAGAATGGAAATGTTTATGAGATAAGAGGACTATCTGCAAAGGCCATCGATACAACTGGTGGAGGAGATTCCTTCGATGCTGGATTTATCTACGGCTATCTAAATGGATGGGATGTAAAGGATTCTGCCAAACTCGGAATGTTACTCGCCTATCTAACTGTCCAAAAGGTGGGAGCGAGAAGTGCAGTAATTCCACTGGATGAAGTCAAAAAGATAGCAAAAGAGCTGGGCCTAGATCTACCATTTCAATAACTCTTAAGTCCAATCTCTCTTGCCCTTCTTTCTGCCCACCTGTAAGTGAGAACGCCCAACAATGTGTATATAATTGATATTAAGCTCAGATACATTATTTCTCCTGCACTCTTTGACAGCCCCACCAACGCCACTTTTCTTACAGCTTCCGTTGTTGGAGCATAGGGAAGTAATTTTGCCATGATTTGCAGAGGTTTAGGAAGGATTTTCACTGGATACATAGCCCCACTCAGAGCAAAAACGAGCATTTCTAAGATGTTTACAAATGGCCCAGGGTCTTTTAGATAGATAACTATTCCAGCCGCCATAAGTCCAAGACCAATCATTCCAAAGGCTCCAACTATTAACACGATAATTCCCTTAAGCAAATTTACAAAATTAATTTCAAGGCCAAAGATTACCCAAAATAAGGGAATATATACTCCCAGGTACAAAAGGTCTAGAATTAGCCTAACTACTATACTTCCCAGGAAAAACGTTATTCTTCTCATGGGAGCGGCAAAAGAACTTTCAAGGGTTCCTGCATATAGCTCATCAACAATACTCCACACAAAACCACTCATAAATGTCATTCCAAAAGCTAGAACCATAAACCCAAGTATTGCAAAAGTTAGATAATCAGAATATCCCGTAAGCTCAGCCAATGCTTCTGAAGTCCTTTTTCCTGTCAACCCAAGTCCAATCAAAAGAGCATTACCTGCGAAGAAGAATCCCATTAAGATATCGCTAACAAACCACGCCTTATAACTCAAAAATATTTTCCAATTTTTTCTCGCAACACCTTTTAGAGCCTCAAGTTCTTCAGTAACCCCCATATCCCATCATCCTCGTTACTTTTTCTGCCCACTTGAACACTGCCAAGCTTATCGCCCAATAAACAGGAAGGAGAATGAGCATGGCTGTTATTTCATTAACTACAGATGAATAGCTCAATCCAATAAAAATCTTCCTAACGGCACTAGTTGCGTGAGTTAGGGGAATAATCCAAGAAATCTTCCTCACAATTTCAGGTAACGTGGATAGGGGAAAGAAAACTCCAGAAAGGAAGAGAATAACAAATTCAAAGATATTAGCTAGGGGGCCAATATTTTTGAGCATCATAACTAAGCCAGCAAAAACTATTCCAAATCCGAGGAAAGTTACGAAGGCAAGCGCTATTATTGGGATAGCTTTTGCAACATAGATTGCAGAGACTTTTATATCAAAAATTACGACGCCAAGGGCAAATACCAGGAGCATTATAATAGAATCCATCATCATCCAAGAAATTGCAAGACCCATTATCATTTTTAAAATTCCAATTGGAGCCATGACATTGCTTTCGAAGGTTCCCCTCTGAAGCTCTCTTCTAACTCCCCATACGGAGGCTTCCATAGGAGAAACTGAGACCCACCAAAGAACATATCCAATAAGAACATAAGTTGGATAATCCCCAACTCCTGTAGCTTCCTCTAATAGTCTAGAGAATCTACCTCCTAAAATAGCCTGGCCAAAGTAAACGAACTGTAGGAGAAATACTAACCCAACTAAAATTGAGCTTATTACCCTTAAAGGATACCTAAAGAACATCCTGAATTCTTTGTCAATTATGGCCAAGAGGCTCAATCTCTAAGCCCCCTACCAGTGAGCTTTATGAAGACATCTTCTAGAGTGGGCTCCTCCACTTCAACGGAGAGAACCTTCGCATTATTTTTTTGACCAAAAACTCCACTAACCTGGGAATTTCTTCCTCATCAATGCTTCCCCTAAGAATCGCGACCCCTTCTTGCTCTTCAACCTTTGCCAATCCAAAAGGATTACTGCCAGGATAATTTCGTACCTTAACTTCCACTATTGTATTATCCCTCACCATCTTTTTCAGGCCTTCAGGAGTATCAAGGGCTATAATCCTTCCATGGTCAATTATTGCTATCCTATCACAAAGTTCCTCAGCCTCCTGCATGTAATGAGTTGTTAGAAGAACTGTTTTTCCTTCTTCGTCAACCAATTTTCTCACAAGTTCTCTAACGAAAACAGCGCTCTGCACATCTAGCCCCAAGGTTGGCTCATCTAAGAAGAGAACCTCAGGGTCATTTATGAGGGCTTTAGCTATGGCAAGCCTTTGCTTCATCCCCCTAGAATAGTTCATTACAAGATCATTCCTCCTCTCCCAAAGCCCCACCATTTCAAGAAGTTCCTTTATTCTTTTCTCAGCTTCTCTCCTGGGAACATAGTAAATACTCGCAAAGTATCTAAGGTTTTCATAACCCGACAAACGCCAGTAAAGTGTCCTCTCACCTTCTGCAACTAGATTTATTCTCCTTCTAATCTCTCTGGGTTCTTTAACTACGTCATAACCCAAAACTTTGGCAACTCCAGAAGTTGGTTCAAGTAGAGTTGTAAGAATTTTTATGGTAGTAGTCTTCCCAGCTCCATTTGGCCCTAAAAGGCCAAAAAGTTCACCCTTCTTTACGCTAAATGTTATCCCCTTAAGGGCCTCAAAGTATTCGACTTTTCTGAAGGGAAGAGGAATCTTTTTGGGATAAAGTTTTCTTAGATCCTTTACTTCAACAACTTTCATCTCTCTTCAGTTTTGTAAAGACTTAGAGAATTTAAAAATGTTATGTGATTTTTGTTGATAGGTTTTATTTCTTAAAGTTTAGAGAATGAAACCCTTCGTCAGAAACCGTCACATTAAATTCAAATGTTGTTGGCTCAAACTCTTTGCTTGGAGATTTAATGATGATCATTCTCTCTTTTATTTTATCTTCTTTTCTTTCCTCTAATAATGACTGGAAGACTATAACTATATCAGACAAGCTTGCTGTCCAGGCAATAAACTTCTTAGACACAATATCAGTGTTTAAGAGGAAAATATCTACAATCTTCCTCTTTTCATACATATTGGCTATCCACGCAACCTCAGTATTGAGTAATTTAATTGCAACATCTTCCCCAACCATTGTAGTGAGCCCATCCAGGGTATATACTAACTTCACGATCTTCCTATCCCCTACAACTGGGAATATCTTCTCGTAATATATGTTGGTAATCTTTGGATGTAGTGTTTCGGGAGTTAAGTCTGGAATCTGAAAACTCATTCCATTATAAGAAGGAACATTGTACTTTGAACCAAATACATCAACAATTAATAACTTGTTCTTTTTTGCTACCTCGTGAATGTCCAAACCTACAAACATAGCTCTAGAAGCCAACTTTATTACAGGTAAGGTGTAGTTATGGATAACACCAAAGGAATTCTTATGGAGTAATTTCTTGAATATTTCAAATCCTAGGGCCCATCCTAATGAGAATGCATCATACATTATTGTAACAATGGTACCTTTACCCATAAGCTCGCTTCCAAATATGTAATCCAACTCCTCCACATCAAATAGCCTTGTATCTTCTTCACTTCTCTCATACATTACCATATTTCCCCTCAAACATTAGTTTTGGACAATATTTAAAAAGTTTTTGCAAGTTATGGATTATATGCAGATATATCTCAAATTCTGTTGGCCCATGAACATTTAATTATGTAACCCTTATCTTTTATCCAACGTGTAACAGGGAACTTTATTCCGATGATACTATCTTGATAAGCCTTATTATGTCCTTCACCTCAAGAATACCATGAACTTTTCTTTCCTCATCTATAACTGGAAGGTGATGCTTCCCAGTTTCAACCATAAGTTTTATTGCATTCCCTAAGTTATCATCAATTTTAATTGTTATGGGCTTCTTAACCATGATATCCTCTACTCTCGAAGCTCTTGTAAGTCCGTATTTTTTCAGCAAACCAATTCCAACTATAGAATACCTCCTGGGAGGCATGAAGTAGTGAAGAATGTCCTTCATGGTTATGAATCCAACAAGTCTGTTCTCATCATCAACAACAACTGCTGATGTCTCCTCAACGTTAAACATGGCTATTAACTCAAAGAGAGGAGTTTCAGGCTTAACCTTAAGAAAATCTCTATCCATAACTAAGCTGACAGGGACTTTCGAGATGTACCTCAGATTATGGCTTAGCTCCTCTTTTCTAGCGAGCATAATTAACTTTCTTTTACTCATAATTCTCGAAATTTTCCTATTTTTCATTACACTACCCCCAGGAAGGAAGTTAAACTTCTCTGCTTAAATCTTGTAAGGGTCCAACTCTTCTTGAGGTATTCCTCTAGGGGATGTTCTAATATATTTCCTATCTGATTTAAAGCTTCCGCAAGATTTTCAAACTTAATGGGCCCTTTTTCTAATGCTTTCTTAACCCCAACCCTAATTTGCCAAACTCCAACTGGGGCATAGTATGCAGGCGTTACCTCCCTAAACACTATTATTCCTGCCTGTCTTTTTCTCTTCCTTAAGTATTCAAGAACGCTGAGGCGAGCAGCGTAATAAGCCCCAGTAGTTTGCTCTGCATATCCTTTAAGACCCCTAAAGTCTTCATAGTCATGAATAACCGAAGGTTTGGAGGTCCCAAAGAGAGAGCCCTTAAGCCAAACTTCAAGTAATTCAAAAGAATACGTCATCGGAAGAAGCAAGACAACGTACCTGTTTCCCAGGAATTCATGATGATAAACCTCGAAGTTATCAATTATAGGATTTTTCAAAATGTTTTTGCGAAGATAATTCCCTATTGTATCCTGAACTGCAGTAATACTCCATCTAGTGGGAACTATTCTCTTTTTCACGCCTAACAGTCCAGCCGAAAGCAGTCTAATTATATAATATTCATCAAAACCCGACTCATATAAGCCAATAATTGCTTCTCTTGCCTTAAGTTCATCAGATATCGTTTTATCTACCTTTCTCGGCACTTTTGGATTATCGACGACTTTGAACACCTTTAATTTCCCCCTAGGCCCAAGAGGAGGAGCAAATTCTTCTGGTAAAATATTAATGGCTGGTTTTTCCTTAAGAATAACTTCACTATCCACAGGCTTTATAGACATGGCTAGCTCTTGAAGAGAATCAATGAGCTTGGAGGATTTTCTAACGTCCACATTGACCTTTGCCTCTCCCAAAACTAAGAGAGACCTAAACCTGATTACATCCTCTATTCTCACATTTTCCCAGGATAATGGGCTGTCCATATATTGCGTATCTCCTTGGATGGGTGGAACGAGGGGACCTACTCTTACGTAGGGATATCCATGCTCACCAACAAAAATACTTGGAGGAGAAGAGCCAAAAAAATCTTCCCTGTTTACTAGAGGGGAGACTTCCTTTATAATTCTAACTTTCTGCAATATCGGGCAGACAGGCCTTCCACACAATAATTTTCTTCCTTTACATAAAGCACATAGTTGAGAGTTCATCTTGCATTTTATAGAACTTTGAGAATTTTAATCTTTTGGACATAGAAAACGATATAAGCTGTTAGATCTAATGACAATTGAAAACCTGACAGGTGATGAAAAATGGTGAGGGCATATATTTTATTGACAGTTGAGATAGGAAAAGTACAGAAGGTTATTGAGGAAGTAAAGAAAATACCGGGGGTTATAAATGCTGATGCAGTTACTGGGCCTTACGATGCAATAGTCCATATTGAGGCTTCTGACCTAGGAGAACTAACAAGAAAAATCCTTCATGACATTCATAACATAGATGGAGTTATAGACACAACAACTGCGATAGTTGTTGAGATGGAGGAAGAAGAGTAACTACGCACTCCTTCTTCTAAACTCTCTAATTTTCTGAGCGATTAATTTTAGGGATTTTGACTTACCATACGGACTTTCCAAAACTATCATGCCAAAAGTTCTCAATTCTTCATCAATTCCAGAGAGCCTAGGGTTTAGTTTATCTTCCTCTACTCTAATAACTTTGAACTTTAATTCCTCAGCAGCCCTTACTATTTCCTCTACCCTAGGACTTTCGACTGCTATCGACCTGGGAACTATTCTACCATACTTCCTTGACAATCTTGAGTCAAGCTCACTTGGCCATACTACAAACCTTCCCATTTATTACCCCTCAACATTTAAAAGCTATAACTTTAAAAACGATTTGGAGGGGATAAAATGAACTTGCGAGTTTTGGGAAAGATACTATTAGATGAAATGAGAAACGGAGATGTTGCAATAGTTGAATACTCAAGCTCATCACCAATCCACAGGCTAGTTTGGGGTGAGATAATCCTAAAATACGTTGATAGATATGAGTTTGTGATAGACGACTTCTTTGGAATTGGTGATGTAATGTTTAGGACATATTTAAGGAGGATATCGTCTCCAGATGAATACACTAAAATCATGGAGAAAACAAAGAATATAAAGGCAATAAAAATTGGGCCCGGAAAGATTAGTTATGCTAGTAAAGTCGAAGAATTACCCCTCACGTATAACCTTTCAGAATTCATAAAACTTTACTACCCAATCATAAGAGATATCTTAGCAAAATCTTCCAAAAGAGTGTTTTTTATAACATTGGGACTTTCACAATACCTATACCTCGGAGAAGCCAAAGCTTTAGAAACAATACTTTTGAGTAGAAGTGTTTTGCCAATTGAAGACTGGACCTCAATATACTTCCTAAATACGGACGTAGCTCCTGAAAAAGCCGTCGCGGCATTAGAAGAGATTAGCCCAATAGTGATCCAAGTTAGAAACAATGAAATTCTGGTGAAGAAGATATGATTAAAGAAGGGGAAAAAGTTCTCCTCGTTGATCCCAGGGGAAAGAAATACATTATTACTGTAGGAAAAAAGGATTTCCACACAGATTTGGGCATACTAAAGCTCGAAGAGATAGTTGGCAAGAATTATGGGGAGAGCATAGTAAGTCATAAGGGATATGAATTCAAGATCTTAAAGCCGAAAATTGTTGATTTAATTGAAAAAATGAAAAGAGGCCCTCAAATAGTTCATCCTAAGGATGCTGCACTAATTGTGGCCTATGCAGGAATTTCCCCAGGAGATTTTATTGTAGAGGCTGGGGTTGGGAGCGGGGCACTAACGCTCTTTTTAGCCAATATCATTGGCCCCACGGGAAGAATTGTTAGCTATGAGATCAGGGAAGATTTTGCAAAGCTCGCTTGGGAAAACATAAAATGGGCTGGATTCGATGACAGAGTTGAAATCAAGATAAAAGATATCTATGAAGGAATAGACGAAGAGAACGTTGATCATGTTATTCTTGACCTTCCTCAACCTGAGAGAGTTGTAGAGCATGCTGCAAAAGCTTTAAAGCCCGGAGGTTATCTTGTTGCATATCTCCCCTGTGCGAACCAAGTAATAAGGCTTCATGAAAAACTAGCAGAATTTAGGGATGTATTTCTAAAACCTAAGACCATCGATGTTGTTGTCTTTGAACAAGAGGTTAAAAAGGAATGTATAAGACCTAGAACGACAATTCTAGCTCATACTGGTTATATAACTTTTGCAAGAAAAAGGTAATCAGACGAGAGGGGGCTCATCATCGTTTTTAGAACTCAGGGTACCGTGAAGTTCATCATCAAGCTATAATCTCTAAATACCCTCTTAACATTACCGAAATTTTTATATATGCTCTGATTTGGTAGAGTTATGGGCGGGCCCGTGGTCTAGCTGGTTATGACGCCGCCCTTACGAGGCGGAGGTCCGGGGTTCGAATCCCCGCGGGCCCACCATAAAGGGAACATTAACAATCTGACAAAAATTTTCTGTTATCATTCACATTTATCTGCCACATTATTATTGCCTTTTTAGAAAGCTTTTTATTCCACTTTCCTTCAAAAGGATTGAGGTGATGATGATGAGGAGGGATCGACTTTGCTAAATTACCCAAATCTGCCCAGCTAGTTCTGAAAGTTCTTGAAGAACCCATGTCTTCCAAGGAAATTGCAAAAAGAACAAATCTTTCTGAAAGAACTGTTAGGTATGCAATAAAGCTTCTAAAAGATTCTGGAATCGTAAAGGAGGTTTATCTTTTGCAAGATGCGAGGAAGAGAGTATATGTTTTGTCAGAGAACTTTAATGACATCCTCGAAGGTAGTCCTACTTAGTTCTTCCTCAAATTTTACTCCCAACTCAGCTATTTCCTCTGGAGTTATAACTTCCCCCTCCTGGGAATTTATTCCTGGGCAACTCTCGTCATAGTATAACCACAACATTCTTCCCTTATATTGAACGGGTTCCTCTCCTTCAACTCCAAGTGGTCTTTTTGACACCATAAACGGATAAATTCTACAGATTAGAGGCCTAATAGGATGGATAGTGCATTTTCCAGTCCCAGGGTCATGGAAAATACATCCAAGATCCCATTCCCTCACACTTAAAACAAATCTAATATTCCCACCCTCAATTGAAAACGTGAGGAACTTTTGGGGATCATGCCCAGACCCAACTAATCGTTTAATATCCGACACCGTAAGATAGACATGTCTTCCCCTACAACAATCCAGACAAAATAGGCACTTAAACCTAACAGGAGTTATGAAAGGTCTCGGCTTGAATCTCATGGAAGGCCAAAATGGATAACCTATATTTAACACTTTTCCCTAATACTTATGGGTGAGATTGATGAAACCCATATGTGAGTTGATTAGCCTCAAAGGTAAGAGGGCCCTTATAACTGGAGCAGCATCAGGGATAGGAAAAGCAACTGCATTCAGATTTGCTGAAGCTGGTGCTGATCTTTATCTAGTGGATATAAATGAAGAGGGTTTAAAACTTGTAAAGGAGCGAATACAAGAAAAATACGACGTAAACGTTGAAATATTTAGAGTTAATTTAGCTAAGAAGCAAGAGATAGACATACTTTGGAAGTTATTAGAGGGCAGAGAGCCAGATATTCTGGTAAACAATGCAGGTGTTTATTGGTTTAAGGATTTTGTTGAAGTTGATGAGGAATTCTACAGGAAAGTTATGGCAATTAACCTAGATTCAGTTTTCTGGATGTGCCAGCATTTCATTAGGAGAAGAAAAAATCGGGGAGAAGTAATAATAAATGTGAGCTCAATAGAGGCTTTTCTACCCTTTGCAAAAGGTTTAGTCCATTACGACACAGCAAAGCTCGGAGTCGTGGCTTTAACTAGAGCAATAGCTAGAGAATATGGAAAGACCATTAGAGCGAATGTTGTAGTTCCTGGAGGAATAGAGACCGAGGGGGTTAAAAAGCTAAAGAAAGAGGCAATAGCAAAATTTGATATGGAGAAGATCTCAACATCGCTCCACTTTAACGCTAGATTACCTATGGGCCGCTTTGGAGATCCCGATGAAGTAGCAAGAGTTATTTTATTCTTAGCCAGTGACATGGCAAGCTACATTAATGGGGCAGTAATTCCAGTTGATGGTGGCTTTCTGTCAGCCTAGAGATATAACTCCGCTAGCAACAATTTCATCATCTTTCTTTACCATAACCTCTACTGTATTTTCTGAAATCTTTCGCGCATAGACTTGAAACTCTGGAGTCTTAGTGCCAAAACTTCCCAGTAGTACCTCTCCAGAAATTTCATCTAGTTTTGCCTTATAGGTGAACTCTCCTCTTTCCTTGGGGATTATTCTTACTTTCCCCCTAAAAGTCTGGTTGTTGTAGGCTATAGCTACGGAAACTTCATCTGCTAAAAGATACATCGTATTCTTTAATTGCCTTCCATCTACAGCAACTTCAAAGTCCTGTGGAAGGAAAGAAGGCCGAAACTCATAGAATGTTAAAGACAGTGTAGAATTGTCCAAGATAACATTCACGGTAAATCCTTTCACACTTGCTTCACTAAACAGCTTCTCCACCTCTTCTCGAATTTCTTGAGGG
The DNA here is from genome assembly GCF_030153625.1 of Pyrococcus sp. Lineage (NCBI taxonomy): Archaea > Methanobacteriati > Methanobacteriota > Thermococci > Thermococcales > Thermococcaceae > Pyrococcus > Pyrococcus sp. The sequence continues at coordinate 14,378 of NZ_JASKLM010000032.1, forward strand.
ACCTCAAAGGATCCAACAACTTCATTAGTCAGGCATACTCTCTCTACCTTTTCCCCAATTGCTGTTTGTGTAGTTACCTTTGTATTTATGCATCCACTACTAAGAATGATAGCAATAATACCCAATATAAATATAGTTTTTGCTGACTTCATATTTGTTTGTTGTAATTTACTACTTATAAAGATTTCTAATAAGACAAACATTTTAAAGGCTATGCCAGAAGTGTATGAAGAAATGAGCGATGAAGCTTTCAAGGCTGCAATAGAAGAAATTGTAAACGCACTCCTGTCTGGAGAGATAAAGAGTAGGGAAGAGTTAGAGAGGATTAAGGTAGAGGTGGCTAAAAAGTACCACCTTCCAAAGTTTCCAAAGAACTCCGACATATGGAAAGCCCTTCCCAAAGATGCAAGAGAGAAGTTTAGAGACCTTCTAAAAAAGAAACCTACAAGAACGATAAGTGGAGTAGCAGTAGTTGCAATGATGACGAAACCCTTCCCATGCCCCCATGGGAGATGTATTTACTGCCCAGGTGGACCAGCAGTTGGTTCACCTCAAAGTTACACTGGAAAAGAACCCTCAGCTTTGAGAGCCTCTCAATACGCTTATCATCCTTACATAATAATGATGGCCAGGCTAAAGCAACTCTACGATATTGGCCACCCAATAGATAAAGTCGAAGTTATAATACAAGGCGGGACATTCCCTGCAACTGATCTAGACTACCAAGAATGGTACATCAAGTGTGCCTTTAAAGCCATGAATGATTTCTGGTACTTTAAGGACATAGAAAACTTGGAGGAAAAGCTAGTTCGCCTAATTCTGCTAAAAGATGAGTCGGTTCTTAATGAAGATCCAAAGTTTAGGAAAGCCTGGGAAAAAACCCACAAGAAAAAGTTCTATTATTTAGAGGAGGAGCAGAAAAAGAACGAAAAAGCAAAAGTTAGAATGGTTGGTTTAACAATTGAGACGAGGCCCGATTGGGCATTTGAGAGACAAATTGATAGGATGTTAGCTTTTGGGACAACTAGAGTCGAGCTTGGAGTACAAACAATTTTCAACTTCATTCATGAAAGGGTAGGAAGAGGGCACGAAGTTGAAGAAATAATTAAGGCTACTCAACTCCTGAGGGATGCTGGGTTAAAGATAAATTATCACATAATGCCCGGACTCCCTGGGAGCAACTTTGAAAGGGACCTTTACGTTTTTAAGACGATATTTGAAGATCCGAGATTTAGACCCGACATGTTAAAGATATATCCAACCCTCGTAACTAGAGATGCTCCCCTCTACGCATGGTATAAGGCTGGTCTGTATAAGCCTTACACTACAGAAGAGGCCGTGGAGTTACTTGTTGAGGCGTATAAGATATTCCCCAAGTGGGTTAGGGTCATGAGAATACAGAGGGACATCCCCTCCCACTTAATTGTTGCGGGTGTTAAGCACTCAAATCTAGGACAACTTGTATTTGAGGAACTTGTAAGGAGGGGAATAAGACCCAGGGAGATAAGGTTTAGAGAGGTAGGCCATCAAATGCAGAAGTTTGGAAAGATGCCCGAAATAGAACACATTAAATTGCTTAGAGAGGATTATGAAGCTGGGGAGGGAACAGAGATATTCCTAAGCTTTGAAGATGTGAAGAATGACATACTCATAGGTTTCCTAAGGCTGAGAATTCCGAGCGAAAAAGCCCACAGAAAGGAGATAAACTGCTGTCCCTCAGCCATAGTTAGGGAGCTTCACGTCTACGGACCCATGGTTCCAATAGGGGAAAAGCCGAAGTACGAATGGCAGCATAGAGGGTATGGAAGAGAACTCCTAGCTGAAGCTGAAAGGATAGCAAGAGAGGAGTTTGATGCAAAGAAAATGCTTATTATTAGTGGAGTTGGAGTTAGAGAGTACTACAGAAAATTCGGCTATAGAAAAGATGGACCATATGTAAGCAAGAGACTCGACAAGAGGTATGCAGATTACAAGAGGACAAATAGGTTTGACGCCGAGCTAAATACTTGACCTTCTTCTTTTTGATATTCTAACCTCACTAGTCCCAGAAGAAATTAGTTCATACAATATTGCCTTTTCCTTTCCTGGAGCCGGTCTTAATATCCTCCCAAGCCTCTGGATAAATTCTCTAGAAGATCCAGTACCACTGATTATAACTCCCACACTGGCATCAGGAACATCTATTCCTTCATCGAGAACTTGACTACTCACTATTGCTTTATATTCTCCTTTTCTAAACTTTCTTAGAATCTCACTTCTCTCCTCTTTATTGGTTTTGTGAGTTATCGCAGGAATCAAGAACTTTCTAGATATTAAGTAGACTAAATCATTGTGCCTAGTAAAGATTATTATCTTCTCTCCCCTATGCCGCTCAAGAATTTCTCTGAGCTTCTCTAGCTTTTTAGTTGAATTAAAAGCAATTTTTCTTGCCTGTTCTAAGGCTCTTAGGGCTTTAAATGCCTCATTATCATTTGCAGTACTCAAAACTATCCGCTGGAAATCTTTTAGGCTGGTAAACTGAATTCCCCTCTTTTCAACATATCTCTTAAACCTCTCATAATATTTCCTATACTCCTCCCTTTCTTCCCTTGTTAAGGGAACATGGATCCTCACAACCTCATAGTTTGCAAGGTATTTTCCAACAAGTTCAGAGGGCCTTTTCTCATAGATTATTCCACCTATCAACTCGGGAAACAACTCATGAAGATTGTCAGCTCTTTCGGGAAAGGCAGTCAATCCAAGCCTATAGGGGGCGATGCTCATCTGGGCTATGTTTCTATAAGCTTCAGATGGTAGATGATGGCACTCATCAAATACAAGGAAGAGAAATTTATCCCCAAGGAGCTCAGCATTTATGTAAGCAGAATCATAAGTAGTTACAGTTATTGGCTTTAGTTCTTTTTTTCTCCCCGAAAACTCTCCAATTTCTCCAAATATGGACAATCTTTCCTTCCACTGCTCAAGAAGGGCCAAAGTTGGTACAACTACCAAAGTAGAAACCGACAACCTCCTAATGATCTCCAGAGCTACTATCGTCTTCCCAGCCCCAGTAGGCAGTACTATTATTCCTCGCCCCACTCTCATGAACTTCTTTACAGCCTCTCTTTGATAATCCCTAAGCTCAAAGTCAAACTCAACATCGTAAATTGGAGATGGAATAATGTTATCTATGACATGATCCTCAAAATCAACACCTTCCGACTTTAGAAACTCTACAATATCCTTATACTTGTAGGCCAAAGCTCTATATGCTTTCACTCTTTCATCCCACTTGGCCATGGGAATGTGAACCCTTCCCTTAATGAGAACTGTCCCCTTGTCATAATATAATTCAACCTTCACATTCCCAGGGTTGAGAAATTCCTTTTAAATCCCTTTACCCTATAAGCGATGTGTTGCCTAAGGAACTTTTAGATGCAACAAGAAGAAGAGGGAAGATTTATTTAAAATTTGCAAGTGAAGAACACTTTAGGCTAGCTAGAGCAGTAATTCTTGCGTTTAAATCAAGTGTTGGACAAAAATACGAAGATCTTCAAGAGAAGTTAAGGCATATGGAGAGGGCTGAGAACTATAGAAAGGTTAGAGGATTTGCAAAGATTCTTGAGAGAGAGTCGGAGTTTACAACATCTTCATCCTTAGATCCATTGGAGGTCAGAAGGTTCCTCTTTAGCAGGGGGTATGTAACGAGTGAAATTGAAAGGGCTAAGATAATTGCAGAGGCCGCAACTTACTTCAACACAACTCCAGAAGAAATTGAAAGAGCTATGTTTGCAGATAGAGAAGAGGAAAAAATCCTAACAAGAGTTCCAGGGATAAGTGAAGAAGAGTTAATAAGAAGATACAATCTCTCCCTTCTCCAAACTCTCATGTTTAACTCTGCAAGAATGAGTTTTCGGGTCTCAGAAAATCACAAGAGGATTTTTAGGCTAATAAAGCTCTTGGGTTTGATGTATGAGATAAGTGGGGAAAATATAGAAATCACAGGGCCTGCATCAATTTTAAAGATGACGAGGAAATATGGAACTTCTATGGCAAAACTAATTCCAGAGATAGTGAAGGCCAAAGAGTGGGCGATAAAGGCCGAGATAATAGAGGACAAGAGAGTTTACTTCTTTGAACTCTCAAGTGAAGATGATATCTTACTACCCAAACTCGAAGTAAGTGTGGAGTATGATTCCTCCCTTGAAAGGGAGTTTGTAACTAAAATAAAGAGAATCCTGGGAGTGGAGGTCATAAGAGAGCCAGGGATAATTAAGGCTGGCCAATATGCCTACATACCTGATTTCCTCATCAGAAAGAACGGAAAGGAAGTTTACGTTGAAATTGCAGGTTTCTGGACTAGAAGTTATATTAAATCAAAGCTAGAAAAACTTTCCAATGTTGACGTGAAAATGCTAATAATAGTCAATGACGAGCTTTTGGCAGATAAACTTGGTAAAATTCACGACGTTATAGTTATGAGAAAGGGAAAGATCCCTTATAAAGAAGTCATCTTAAAGCTAAAAGAGATGCTGAATTAGTCAGCTCTGATGGATTTCATCACATCTCAGCTCCCCGATTCCTCATCATACATTAACTTTATTTTTTTGAAGGTCTATTTATATTTGGGGGATAGCAATGAAAAGATTTTACATTGCTAATGAAGATGAGATAAAGGCGGGAAAAACTACTGATGTCTATTTCTTGAGAACAAAAAAGATCCTCGAGGTTAAGAACATAAGAAAAAAGGTTCTTGCTGACGTAACAACAACCTCCCTCCCAAACAATTGGAGATGGGGAGTTTTAGTCGGGGTTGAAGAAGTAGCAAAACTATTGGAAGGAATTCCAGTTAACGTTTATGCCATGCCAGAAGGAACTATCTTCCATCCATATGAGCCAGTGTTACAAATAGAAGGGGATTATGCAGACTTCGGTATCTATGAAACGGCCCTCCTGGGAATGCTAAGTCAAGCTAGCGGAATAGCAACAGCAGCCTTAAGAATTAAGATAGCTGCTAAGTTTAAGCCAGTGTATTCCTTCGGAATTAGGCATATGCACCCAGCAATTGCTCCGATGATTGATAGAGCCGCGTTTATTGGAGGATGTGACGGAGTTTCTGGAGTTTTGGGAGCAGAAATGATGGGAGAAAAAGCTGTGGGAACTATGCCCCACGCATTGATTATAACTGTTGGCGATCAAGTTAAAGCCTGGAAATACTTCGATGAGGTCATTGAAGAGGAAGTTCCTAGGATAGCCCTAGTAGATACATTTTACGATGAGAAGGTCGAGGCTGTTATGGCAGCTGAAGCCCTCGGCAAGAAACTATTTGCCGTGAGACTAGACACTCCAAGCTCAAGAAGAGGGAACTTCAGGAAGATAATTGAAGAAGTTAGATGGGAGTTAAAGGTTAGAGGATATGACTGGGTGAAGATATTTGTCTCAGGAGGACTTGATGAAGAGAAAATAAAGGAAATAGTTGACGTTGTAGATGCTTTTGGAGTTGGAGGAGCTATAGCAAGTGCAAAGCCAGTAGACTTTGCCCTAGACATTGTGGAAGTTGAAGGAAAGCCAATTGCAAAGAGGGGAAAGCTTAGCGGTAGGAAGCAAGTGTATAGATGTGAAAACGGACACTACCATGTAGTTCCTGCCAACAAAAAGCTTGAGAGATGTCCAGTTTGTAATGCAAAAGTTGAACCATTGTTAAAGCCAATTATCGAGAATGGAGAAATTGTAGTTGAGTTTCCAAAGGCTAGAGAGATTAGAGAATACGTACTTGAGCAAGCTAAGAAATTTAACCTCGAGATTTGACTTCTATATTTTCCACATTATTCCTCGTGTAATACTTTGTTGGCAATTGAAAATGAACTACTCCATGGATACTATACTCCCTTCTTTGGTATTATATAGATAACTTATCCAAAAAATTTAAATATTTTAAAATTGAGTTAGTAGTTAAATATTTGTGGTGGTGGTGTTGGGTTTGAGGTGGGTTATTGTTTTGTTACTTGGTTTTGTGGTTTTGGGTTCTTTTGGGAGTGCGGGTAATGATAAGG
>NZ_JASKLM010000004.1:0-52835 GCF_030153625.1 Pyrococcus sp.
TATAGAATGCTCTCAGCCTTCATTTCTCTCCCTTCTTTTTCTGAAAAATTATCAGAAACTTAAACCTAACGCCCTACCGCTTATCCTAACAGTATCGTATGGGTAAAAACTAAAATCTCAAAGAATGCTCAAAGAATCAATAGATCGATATTCTCTTTACGCCTTCTAATTTTGATAGTTCGTTAATTAAATCTCCTGGGATGGGTTTTTCAGTAATTATTGTAAGTGTTGCCTCTGGATAAAGTTCAGGATCTTCGGCAACAACCTGTACAATGTTTATCTCTCTTTCTGCTATCTTTTGAGCGATTTTAGCCAGAATTCCAATAGCTCTAGGTTCAGGTTCTATTTCTATGACACCATATCCCACGTGCTTTCCTACATATTTCATATGTACTGTAGGTTCAAGGTTCATGTAGATATCTCTAAGTTCTGGTGTTTTGAGTATCATTGCTACGGTCTCTTTAACAACTCTCCTGTCAACGTTTAATGCTTTTGCTATTTTAGTATAGGGAACTTCAATTTCACCAGCTTTAATTTTCATGTCCTCTGAGACTCTTAGCCCATACCTCAGCAAGGTTTTTGCTATTAACTTTCTAACTGGATATTCATCAAAATAATGTTCAATCTTCCCCCACATGAGCCTCCCTCCAACAAAGTTCAACATTATACTTTTAGGTACATTATTATTAAAAATGTTTCCATGTCATCAAATATACCTTTGGGTAGAGATATAAACCTTTGCTTCCACGGAAGGTATATAAACACTCCACGATAAAGCTAACTTGGAGGTGAACGGAATGGCATTTGTTCCACCTCAGGCTGGGTACGACAGAGCAATTACAGTTTTTAGTCCAGATGGAAGATTATTCCAAGTAAATTATGCAAGGGAAGCAGTAAAAAGAGGAGCTACAGCTGTGGGAGTTAAGTGTGGCGAGGGTGTTGTCTTAGCTGTTGAGAAAAGGATAACGAGCAGGTTAATTGAACCTGACAGTTATGAGAAGATCTTTCAAATTGATGATCACATCGCTGCAGCTTCAAGTGGTATTATAGCCGATGCGAGAGTTCTAGTTAACAGAGCAAGATTAGAAGCTCAAATTTATAGACTAACATATGGTGAACCAGCACCAGTTTCAGTTATAGTCAAAAAAATCTGTGACCTTAAGCAGATGCATACTCAGTATGGAGGCGTAAGGCCATTTGGAGCAGCGTTTTTAATGGCGGGTATAAATGACAGACCAGAGCTTTATGAGACAGATCCAAGTGGTGCATATTTTGCTTGGAAAGCTGTAGCTATAGGAAGTGGAAGGAACACAGCAATGGCAATTTTCGAAGAAAAATATAGAGATGACATGAATTTAGAAGATGCAATAAAGCTGGCTTTGATGGCACTGGCAAAGACAATGGAAAATCCTAGTGCAGATAATATAGAAGTGGCTGTAATAACTGTAAAGGACAAAAAGTTTAGAAAACTTACTAGGGATGAAATAGAAAAGTACCTGTCGGAAGTGCTAAAAGAAGTTGAAGAGGAAGAAGTCAAGGAAAAGGAAGAGGATTATTCGGAGCTGGATAGCAACTACTGACTTTTCTCTAATTTTTATTTGGAGGTGGTGGGAATGCCAATTAGTGTTGATAAGGCTGTGATCGCAAGATTAAAAATTCATGGAGAAGTTTTTGAAATATTGGTCGATCCTTATCTTGCTAGAGACTTTAGAGAAGGTAAGGATGTTCCAATAGAAGAAATTTTAGCAACTCCATATGTGTTTAAGGATGCTCACAAGGGCGATAAAGCTAGTGAGCATGAAATGGAGAAAATTTTTGGAACAAGTGATCCTTATGAAGTAGCTAAGATAATTTTAAGAAAAGGGGAAATCCAGCTCACTGCTCAACAGAGAAGAGAGATGCTTGAGGAAAAGAAGAGGCAAATAGCTACTATAATTCATAGAAATGCAGTAGATCCAAGAACTGGATATCCACATCCAGTAGAGAGAATTCTTAGGGCTATGGAAGAAGTGGGAGTGAGAGTGGATATATTCAAAGATGCGGAAGCCCAAGTTCAAGATGTTATAAAAGCAATTCGACAAGTTCTCCCGCTTAGAATTGAGACAAAGGTAATAGCAGTTAAGATCCCAGGGGAGTACGTGGGTAAAGCCTATGGTGAAGTAAGAAAGTTTGGAACAATTAAGAAGGAGGAGTGGGGCAGTGATGGTTCTTGGATGTTCTTAATTGAAATCCCAGGTGGAGTTGAGGAGGAGTTTTACGAGAAGCTAAATGCCCTTACAAAGAGCAGTGCTCAAACTAAACTAATAGAGAGGAAGGGGTTATGAGGAGAATTTTTGTTCAAAATAGAGAATTAGTAGTACCTGGAACGCTATTGGCCCAAGGGCCTTATAAAAATGGGAGAGGAACTTTCAAAGAAGGTTCAAGGATATACTCAACGGTAATAGGACTTGTAGACATAAAGGGAAACACAATCAGAGTTATCCCCTTAGAGGGGCCCTATATACCTGAAGTTGGGGATAATGTACTTGGGAAAATTGTCGACGTTAAATTCTCAAGCTGGACCGTTGACATAGGTTCTCCCTATTCTGCAACTTTGAAAATTCAGGACTATACAGATGAAAAAATAGACCTCCTGAGGACAGATCTAAGGAAATTCTTTGATATAGGGGATATTATTTACGCCAAGGTAAAGGGAATTAATGAGGTCAATAACATAGAGCTAACGACAAAGGGCATGCCATTTAATGGGGGGCCTCTTAGGGGAGGACAAATAATCAAGATTACATCATCAAAGGTTCCAAGAGTAATAGGAAAGGGAGGATCAATGATTAATATGATCAAAAAGCTAACTCAGAGCAGAATTATAGTTGGCCAAAACGGCTGGATTTGGATAAGTAGTAAAAATCCTGAGCTAGAGAAGCTCGCCATAGAGGCAATACTCAAGATAGAGCGAGAAAGCCACACAAGAGGGTTGACTGATAGAATAAAAAATATGCTTCTTTCAAAATTGCAAGAATTAAAGGAACGGGGAGTTATAGAAGAAATTCCCTCCCTAGAGGAGGAAACACAGGAAGAAACGGTGATGGAAAATGATGTTGAAGCCAGAGGGCCTTAAACTAATTGATGAGAATGGTAGAAGGCTTGATGGTAGAAAAAAGTATGAGTTCAGGCCTATTAAAATGAAAGTCGGTGTCTTAAAGAATGCAAATGGGTCTGCATACATTGAGTGGGGAAAAAATAAGATAATTGCCGCTGTTTATGGGCCTAGAGAAATTCATCCGAAGCATCTTCAAAGACCTGATAGGGCCATACTAAGAGTTAGATACAATATGGCTCCTTTTAGCGTAGAAGAAAGGAAAAAGCCAGGTCCGGACAGAAGAAGTATTGAGATAAGCAAGGTAATCAGAGGAGCTCTTGAACCTGCATTAATTCTTGAAATGTTTCCAAGAACTGCAATCGATGTGTTTATAGAAGTTCTTCAGGCTGATGCTGGAACTAGAGTTGCAGGAATAACTGCAGCATCTCTTGCACTCGCTGATGCGGGGATACCAATGAGAGATCTCGTTGCAGCGTGTAGTGCTGGAAAAATTGAGGGAGAAATAGTGCTTGATCTAAATAAGGAAGAAGATAACTACGGTGAGGCAGATGTACCAGTAGCTATTATGCCTATAAAGAATGACATAACCCTTCTTCAGATGGACGGTTATCTAACAAAGGAAGAGTTCATAGAAGCAGTAAAATTAGCAATAAAGGGAGCAAAGGCTGTTTATCAAAAACAGAGGGAAGCTCTTAAAGAAAAATACCTTAAAATAGCCCAGGAGGTTGAGGGAAGTGAGCAATGACGAGATTGTTGCTGGAATAATGAGGGATTATATTCTAAATCTCCTTAAAGAGAAAAAAAGAATTGATGATAGAGGATTTGAAGATTATAGGCCTATAGAAGTTGAAGTTGGAGTAATAGAGAAGGCAGAAGGATCCGCACTTGTGAAACTTGGAAATACTCAAGTTTTAGTTGGGATAAAGGCAACGCTCGGAGAGCCTTTCCCAGATACCCCAAACATGGGTGTCATGACAACTAACGTGGAGCTAGTACCTCTTGCCTCTCCAACATTTGAGCCTGGGCCTCCTGATGAAAGGGCAATTGAACTTGCAAGAGTTATTGACAGAGGGATAAGGGAAAGCAGAGCATTGAATTTGGAGAAAATGGTTATAGCTCCGGGCAAGATTGTGAGAGTCGTCTTTATCGATGTCCATGTCCTAGACCACGACGGCAACCTTATGGATGCCATTGGAATCGGAGCTATAGCTGCTTTGTTAAATGCAAGAGTTCCAAAAGTTTTGTATAATGAAGAAACTGGAGAAGTTGAGATCCTTGAGGAGAAAGAGCCCTTGCCTGTAGAAAAAATACCAATTCCAGTGACCTTTGCTAAGATTGGAAACTACTTGGTTGTTGATCCAACTTTAGAGGAAGAGCAGATTATGGATGGCAGACTTACAATAACCACTGACGAAACAGGCCACATATCTGCAGTCCAAAAAAGCGAGGGAGGAGCCTTTAAATTAGAGGAAGTTATGTATGCTGTTGAAACAGCTTTCAAAAAGGCCGAAGAGATCAGAAAAATAATATTAAATGCTCTAGAGAAGGCAAATAACTCTGAGGAATAAATGGAAATATTTATAAACTTAACTTCTTCCTTTCATTTCGACCTTTAGAGCCCGGGTAGCCTAGCCTGGTGGGGCGGGGGACTTGTAATCCCCAGGTCGCGGGTTCAAATCCCGCCCCGGGCTCCAATGGGGCCGTAGGGTAGCTTGGCCCATCCTGCGGGCTTTGGGAGCCCGTGACCCGGGTTCAAATCCCGGCGGCCCCACCAAAAGTAATTTCGGGTGTTATCTATGTACTTTGATCATTTTCCAACATTTGGGGGATATATATTTAGCATGGTCCTCTACTATACATTGATTCCTGCAGTTCTTCTAGTAACTCTAAGAATTAAGTGGAATTACATAGTAAGGAGGTACTGGAGATCTGTTCTAAAAGCATTTATAATAGCGATTTTCATATCCTCATTAATAACCTCCCTCCTTCAGTTTAAGCTGACAAATGATTACCTTTACGTATACTCTTTGACAAGAACAGGGGTCTGTTTAACATCTTCCTGCCTAATCTCTGAAATGGAAAGAAATAGAGATTACCATTTTAATATAACAGCAATAAAATCGTACGGAATGCCAAGAGCTGGACTTATGATGGCATTTAGATTAGTTGATAGAAAATACAACCCCTCAAAGGGTAGATTTGAAAGCGTGAATTCGGTAGTTATCATAAGATCCCTAGCCCCTATTCCCGCCGTTGAAGTTTGGGACTATAAAGTTGATCCTAAGGATTCCCATAGAATTATAGGTTTGAGGAAATTCTACATATACTATCCATATAGCCCAGCAACTTTCTTAACTAAGGCCTATGACTTTGAGTTCACAATGTTCTTGTGGGGTATGAGGGGAGGAGCTGCTTAACTTGACCGAAAATCTTATATATCCTCTCGAGCGAGAAAACTCCGACAATGCCCCGGTGGCTCAGCCTGGTAGAGCGGCCGCTTGGTAAGCGGCAGGTCCCGGGTTCAAAGCCCGGCCGGGGCTCCATGTTTTTAATAATGTTTATTAAGGTTGAGTAAAGCTTATATACTAGAGACTAAAGGGCTGGTGTAGATGACATTTGTAAAAACTTTTTGGGGGGCAATTCTCCGTGGCGGGGAAAAAGGAATTTAGCATATTTGATCATGTGTTAGTACCTGAACATAGAGTACTTAGTGAAGAGGAAAAGAAAGCATTGCTAGAAAAGTACAAAATTACCTTAGCTCAATTACCTCAAATCAAAGCTAGCGATCCTGCTGTAAAAGCTTTGGGAGCTAAGCCGGGAGATGTTATCGAAATTAAAAGGAAAAGTCCAACTGCGGGTGTCTACTACTACTATAGGGTTGTTGTTGAAGACTAAAGTTCTGAAGGGGTGAGAAAATGAGAGGTCCGACTGTTGTAGATGTTACTCCCGACGATCTTTGGATTGTAATGGAGAGCTATTGGCAAGAGAAAGGGCTTGTGAGACAGCATCTTGACTCATACAATGCCTTTATTGAGAGAGGACTTCAAGAGGTGGTAAATGAGTTTGGTGGAATAAAGCCGGATATTCCAGACTTTGAAGTAAAGTTCGGTAAGATTAGAGTAGGAGAACCCGAGTTTCAAGAACCTCATGGTCAAAGAAAGCCCCTTTATCCAATGGATGCAAGAATAAGAAACCTAACCTACGCCGCACCACTCTACCTAGAAATGATTCCAGTTATAAAAGGAGTTGAGCAAGATCCAGTAGAGGTTAGAATTGGAGAACTTCCAATAATGCTAAAATCTAAAGTTTGTAGGCTGTACGGACTTAGCGATGAAGAATTAATAAAGCTTGGAGAGGATCCCAAGGATCCAGGTGGTTACTTCATAATCAACGGTTCTGAAAGAGTTATAGTCTCTATTGAAGACATAGCTCCCAATAGGACTTTGGTAGAGAAGGACGAAAGGCAAGAAAAGTACATAGCAAAGGTCTTTTCTTATAGACATGGGTATAGGGCTTTAGTTGCTGTTGAGAGAAGAAAGGATGGAATTCTTTACGTTGATATACCTAACGTACCTAAGCCTGTTAAATTCGTTTATGTGATGAGAGCTCTTGGGCTGGAGAGAGATAAGGATATCGTTGAGGCAGTAGGTAATGATCCAGAAGTTCAACAAATTATGTTTGATAACCTTGAGGATGCCAGCGATATAACTACCCAACAAGAGGCTCTTGAATTCATAGGTAAGCTTGTAGCTCCTGGGCAGGCCAGAGAATACAGACTTAAGAGGGCAGAATATGTAATTGATAACAACTTGTTGCCTCACATGGGTGTTTCTCCAGAGGATAGAATAAAGAAGGCTTACTACCTGGGAATGATGGCTCTTAAGGTCATCGAGCTCTCCCTCGGAAGAAGACCTGAAGATGACAAAGATCATTATGCAAATAAGAGGCTAAGGCTGGCTGGAGATCTTCTAAAGGACTTGTTCCGTGTAGCATTTTCTCAACTTGTTAAAGACATACAATATCAAATGACCAAGACATACCAAAGAAAAGGGGACAAATATACTTTTGGAAACATCCATAGATTTATTAGGAACTCCATAAGGCCAGACGTTCTCACCGAGAGAATTGAACATGCTCTTGCAACTGGAGCTTGGCCTGGTGGGAGAACGGGTGTCAGTCAGTTGCTAGATAGAACTAACTACATGTCTACATTATCCCACCTTAGAAGAGTCACGTCTCCACTAGACAGAGAACAGCCCCACTTCGAGGCTAGAGACCTTCACGGAACTCACTGGGGAAGAATTTGTCCAACGGAGACTCCTGAAGGTCCAAACTGTGGTCTTGTGAAGAATTTAGCATTGATGGCTCAAATAACAACAGCCGTTCCTGAAGAGGAGATTAGGGAGTACTTAATGTCTTTGGGAATAGTTCCAATTGAAGTTAGAAGACCAGATCCAACATTGTGGAGAGTTTACCTTAATGGTGTCCTCATCGGAACAATAGAGGATGGAAAAGCTTTAGTTCAGAGAATTAGGCAAGACAGAAGAAGTGGAAAGATCAGCGATGTTATCAATGTGGCATACTATGAGGACGTTAAAGAAGTCTACGTTAACAGCGACGATGGTAGGGTTAGAAGGCCTCTAATCATTGTTGAAAATGGCGTTCCTAAACTAACTAAAGAGCATGTTCAAGCAGTTAAAGAAGGAAGGCTCAAGTGGAGTGACTTAATTAAAATGGGAATTATCGAATACCTTGACGCAGAAGAGGAGGAAAACGCATATGTTGCAATGTGGCCCTGGGAAGTTACTGAAGAGCACACTCACTTAGAATTAATGCCTGCAGCCATTCTTGGCCTACCGGCTTCCCTTGTTCCCTATCCTGAACACAACGCAGCTCCAAGAAACACGTATGGAGCAGGTATGGCCAAGCAGAGCCTTGGACTTGGATGGGCAAACTTTAGAATTAGGGTAGATACTAGAGGTCACTTACTTCATTATCCACAGATTCCACTGGTGAACTCAAGAATAATGAAAGCAGTAGGATATGAGGATAGGCCTGCTGGTCAGAACTTCGTGGTTGCAGTCTTGGCTTACCAAGGTTATAACATGGAGGATGCTATCATAATAAACAAGGCCTCCATAGAGAGAGGACTCGCCAGATCAACTTTCTTCAGAACGTATGAAGCTGAGGAGAAGAAATACCTTGGAGGTCAGACTGACAAGTTTGAAATTCCGGATCCTACTGTAAGAGGTTACAGAGGAGAAAAGTACTATAGAAACCTTGATGAAGATGGTCTCATATTCCCAGAATCAAAAGTCGAGGGGAAGGACGTTTTAGTAGGAAGAACTTCTCCACCAAGGTTCCTTGAAGAGAGAGGTCTTGGAACTGTGTCTCTTCAGGAGAGAAGAGAGACTAGTGTGGCTGTAAGGCCGAGTGAGAAGGGAGTTGTTGATAAAGTAATAATAACCGAGACGGGAGATGGAACTAAGTTAGTTAAGGTTACTGTGAGAGACTTGAGAATCCCAGAACTCGGAGACAAATTCGCTTCAAGACATGGGCAGAAAGGTGTCATTGGACTTATTGTGCCCCAGGAGGACATGCCTTGGACCGAGAGTGGAATTGTACCCGATCTCATAGTTAATCCACACGGTATACCATCAAGAATGACCGTGGGTCAGCTAATTGAAGCTATAGGTGGTAAGGTTGCTTCACTTAAGGGAAGGAGAGTTGATGGAACAGCATTTATCGGAGAACCAGAAGAGAAGCTAAGAAAAGAGCTAGAAGAGCTTGGATTCAAGCATACGGGTAGAGAAATAATGTATGATGGTATAACAGGGAAGAGATTAGAGGCTGATATATTCATTGGTGTGATCTACTATCAGAGGCTCCACCACATGGTTGCAGATAAGATACATGCACGTTCAAGAGGTCCTGTCCAAGTTCTAACTAAGCAACCGACGGAAGGTAGAGCAAGAGAGGGTGGTCTAAGATTTGGAGAAATGGAGAGAGACGTTCTTGTTGGCCATGGAGCTGCCATGTTACTAATAGAGCGTTTACTTGAGGAGAGCGATAAGACTGAAGTATGGGTATGTGAGAACTGTGGACACATAGCACTAGAGGACAAGAGAAGAAGAAGAGTCTACTGTCCTGTTTGTGGAGAAGAAGAAAGAATTAGCAAAGTAGAGATGAGCTACGCGTTCAAATTGTTGCTTGATGAGTTGAAGGCCATGGTTATTAGACCTAAGTTAAACCTCTCAGAGAGGGTGTGAACCATGCAATCCATGAAAAAAGTTATTGGAAGTATTGAGTTTAGCATCCTCTCTCCTCAAGAAATTAGAAAAATGAGTGCTGTGGAAGTCACAGTACCAGATACTTACGATGACGATGGTTATCCAATAGAAGGCGGAGTAATGGACAAAAGAATGGGGGTAATAGACCCAGGACTTAGATGTGAAACGTGTGGAGGAAGGGCAGGAGAATGTCCAGGACACTTTGGTCACATTGAACTTGCTCGTCCTGTTATTCACGTAGGATTTGCAAAGACGATCTATAGAATCTTGGAAAGTACATGTAGAGAATGTGGAAGAATAAAACTCACAGATGAGGAAATCGAAGAGTACATGAAGAAAATTGAACTAGCGAGAAATAGAAGAAGTGAATTTAATGAAATTATTAAAGAGATTCACAAAAAGGCAAAAGAGAGAATGGTATGTCCTCACTGTGGAGCTCCTCAGTATCCTATAAAATTCGAAAAACCAACAATCTACTGGGAAATTAGAAAAGATGAGCAAGGAAATGAATATAGGCACAGATTGATGCCAACTGAAGTTAGAGATTGGTTAGAAAAAATACCTGACAAGGATTTACCCCTCCTGGGACTTGACCCAGAAAAATCAAGACCAGAGTGGATGGTTCTCACAGTTTTGCCTGTTCCCCCAGTAACTGCTAGACCTTCTATAACTTTGGAGACCGGTATAAGAGCTGAAGATGACTTAACTCATAAACTTGTTAACATAATAAGGATAAATAACAGGCTAAAGCAGAATATAGAAGCTGGAGCTCCTCAGTTGATTATTGAGGATCTCTGGGATCTCTTGCAGTATCACGTTACAACTTACATTAACAATGAAGCTCCAGGAGTTCCTCCTGCCAAGCACAAGAGTGGTAGGCCATTAAAAACTCTAGCTCAGAGACTTAAAGGAAAAGAAGGTAGATTTAGAGGAAACCTGAGCGGTAAGAGAGTCAACTTCTCAGCTAGAACAGTTATCAGTCCAGACCCAATGATAAGCATAAACGAAGTTGGAGTGCCAGTTGAAGTCGCAATGGAATTAACAGTTCCAGAAAAGGTCACTGAATTTAATATTGAGAGACTAAGGAAAATGGTCCTTAATGGCCCAGACAAATATCCCGGAGCTAACTACGTGATAGACCCCGAGGGTAGAAGAAGGAGAATCATGGATAGCAACAAGGAAACTCTCGCCAATCAACTGGACATAGGATGGACAGTTGAGAGGCATCTAATGGATGGAGATATAGTGCTGTTTAACAGACAGCCATCATTACACAGAATGAGCATTATGGCTCACAGAGTAAGGGTCATGCCCTACAGAACATTCCGTCTCAACTTGGCTGTATGTCCACCATACAATGCTGATTTTGATGGAGATGAGATGAATCTGCACGTTCCACAAACGGAGGAAGCTCAAGCTGAGGCTAGGATTCTAATGGAAGTTCAAAACCACATAATCTCTCCAAGATATGGTGGTCCAATAATTGGTGGAATTCAAGATCACATCTCTGGAGGCTATCTGTTAACTAGGGAGGGCGCATACTTCACGAGAGACGAAGTTGAGCAAATGTTGATGTTCGCTGGTGTAGATATAACAGAACTCCCAGAACCCGATAAGTATGACGAGAATGGAAATCCACTGTGGAGTGGGAAGACAATATTCTCTCTCTTACTTCCAGAAGACCTGACAGTGTGGTATAGGAATAAGCTGTGTGACGAGCCCGAGCGTTGTGAAGCTCTTGAGAAGCTGATAGAAGAGAAGTTAATGCCAGATCCGGAGGAAGTAAGAAAGCTTGCTTACGATGGATTCGTGTACATTCAGAATGGAAAGCTCTTAAGTGGAGCTATTGACAAGAAGGCCTATGGTAGAGAGGATGGAATTATCCTTGACTTGATTGTGAGAGAATATGGCGTAGAGAGAGCCAGACAATTCCTTGATCAAGTTACAAAGCTAACAATATGGGTAATTACCCACAAAGGATTTACAACGGGCATAGATGACGAAGACCTTCCAGAAGAAGCTAGGGATAGAATAAGAGAGATAATCAGAGAAGCCGAAGAAAGGGTTAACAAGCTTATAGAGGCATATAAGAGAGGTGAGCTGGAACCTCTCCCAGGAAAGAGCCTTGAAGATACCCTGGAGAGCTTGATAATGGCAGTTCTTGCCGAGGCTAGAGATAATGCAGGTGCCGTTGCAGAGAAGTACCTGGGTATGGACAACCATACTGTAATAATGGCAAAGACTGGAGCTAGAGGTAAAATCCTGAACATTACCCAGATGGCTGCTCTGCTCGGTCAACAGTCAATTAGAGGAAAGAGACTCTATAGAGGATTCAGAGGTAGAGTGCTAAGTCACTTTAAGCCCGGGGATCTTGGGGCAAGAGCGAAAGGTTTCGTTGTAAACTCTTACAAGAGCGGTTTAACACCTCAAGAGTACTTCTTCCACGCAATGGGTGGTAGAGAGGGTCTCGTAGATACCGCAGTTAGAACAGCCCAGAGCGGTTACATGCAGAGAAGACTAATTAACGCTCTACAAGACCTAAAGGTTGAGTATGATGGTACAGTTAGAAGTCCAGAAGGAATCATTGTTCAGTTCAAGTACGGTGAGGATGGAGTTGATCCAATGAAGAGTTGGAGAGGCAAGACAGTTGATGTAGATAGAATTATTGTGAGGACTCTCTTAAAGATGAGAGGAAATAACAAGGCGAAGGTGTGAGGTGGTTTCTATGGTCTCTCTTTCTACTATTAAATCTTTAATTGAAAAGAAGGGAGCAAATCTTCCTGAAAATGTGAAATCTGAACTTTATGAGAAGCTTAAGAAGTATAACGAGAAGTACAAATTAACGAAGGCTGAAATTGAGGCAATCATTGATGATGTTGTAAAAGAATATGAAAGGGCATTAGTTGAACCTGGGGAGCCAGTTGGTACTGTTGCTGCCCAGTCTATTGGAGAACCTTCAACCCAGATGACTCTCAACACTTTCCACTATGCAGGTGTTGCTGAAATTAACGTTACTTTAGGTTTGCCAAGAATTATAGAAATCGTGGATGCTAGGAAAAATCCATCAACCCCCATGATGACTGTATACTTAGATGAGGAACACAGATATGACAGGGCAAAGGCCGAGGAAGTGGCTAGAAGAATTGAAGGAACAACTTTAGAAAATCTTGCCAGATCAACAACTTTGGACTTAATAAACTTTGAATTTATAGTTGAAATTGATCCTGAGAGGCTCGAGAGAAGTGGACTTACTATGGAAAAAGTAGTCAAAAAGCTAGAAAGTTCATTCAAGAGCGCTGAGTTTGAGGTTGATGGGTATACCCTAATTGTAAGGCCAAAGAAGGCAGATAAGATTTCTGACCTCAGAAGATTTGCCGAAAAGATTAAAAAGCACCGTCTTAAGGGTCTCTCGGGCGTCGGTAAAACAATAGTGAGGAAAGAGGGAGACGAGTACGTAATATACACTGAAGGCTCCAACTTTAAGCAAGTCTTAAAAGTCCCGGGTGTAGATCCGACAAGAACTAGGACAAATAACATACACGAAATTGCAGAGGTGCTTGGAATAGAGGCCGCAAGAAATGCAATAATTGATGAAATAGTGAGTACAATGCAGGAACAAGGTCTAGAAGTAGATATAAGGCACATCATGCTCGTTGCAGACATGATGACTTTAGATGGGATAGTGAGGCCAATTGGTAGACATGGAGTTGTTGGAGAGAAGAGTAGTGTACTTGCAAGAGCTGCCTTCGAGATTACTGTCCAGCACTTATTTGAGGCTGCTGAAAAAGGTGAAGTTGACAACTTAAACGGTGTAATTGAAAACGTCTTAATCGGGCAGCCCGTTCCAGTGGGAACGGGCATGGTTAAGTTAACTATGAAACTACCACTAAGACCACAGAAAGAAAAGGAGGAGGTGTGATAGATGGATTTAGCATTTGAGCTTAGAAAAGCTATGGAAACTGGAAAAGTTGTCCTCGGTTCTAATGAAACAATTAGGTTAGCAAAGACTGGAGGAGCAAAGCTAATTATAGTGGCAAAGAATGCTCCCAAGGAAATAAAGGATGACATCTACTACTACGCAAAGCTCAGTGACATCCCAGTTTATGAGTTTGAAGGAACAAGTGTTGAACTTGGAACCCTTTTAGGAAAGCCATTTGTGGTGGCATCCCTTGCAATTGTTGACCCAGGAGAAAGCAAGATTCTAGCAATAGCCAAGAGGTGAGTTGAGAAATGCCACTAAAATTAACGACTGACCAAATAAAGTACATAGCTCTTTTCGAGAGCTTTACGGGAGCTACAGTGCTGGATTGTTTAATTGATCAAGAGAGGAATAAGCTAATTTATGTCATAAAGAAGGGGGAAATGGGTTTAGCCTTAGGAAGAGGGGGAATAAACGTAAGAAGGATAGAGGGATTAATTGGAAAGGAAATCGATTTAGTTGAACATTCAGAGAACCCAGAGGAATTCATAAAGAACATCTACAGAACAATGGGCGTAAAGGTTAAAAAAGTCCATATAACTGAAAAGAGAGACGGTAAGAAAGTTGCCCTCCTTGATGTTAACCCACGTGATAAGCCGAGAGCAATCGGAAGAGGGGGACGTAACATTAATATTGTTAAACAGTTAATGGAAAGACACCATGGGATTGAAGATGTAATAATAATTTGAGGGTGAGATCATGCCTGGTAAGAAAGCTCCAAATGGTGAATTTGCTGGTAGAAAACTCAAGCTCAAGAGAAAGAAGTTTAGGTGGAGCGATATCAGATACAAGAGAAGAGTCCTCAGGCTAAAGGAAAAGGGCGATCCACTTGAAGGTGCTCCTCAGGCTAGAGGAATTGTACTAGAGAAGATTGCAGTTGAGGCAAAGCAGCCGAACTCTGGAATGAGAAAGGCTGTAAGAGTGCAGCTAATCAAGAACGGTAAAGTAGTAACAGCATTCTGTCCTGGTGATGGTGCAATTAAGTTCATAGACGAACACGACGAGGTTATTATTGAGGGTATCGGTGGTCCAAAGGGTGGTTCAATGGGTGACATCCCAGGAATTAGATACAAGGTAGTCAAAGTCAACAGAGTTTCCCTAAAGGAATTAGTGAAGGGTAGAAAAGAAAAGCCCAGGAGGTGAAGAGGTATGGCAAAGCCACTAAACGAGAGATTCTTTATTCCTCATGAAATAAAAGTCATGGGAAGATGGTCAACAGAGGACGTTGAGGTTAGAGATCCCTCTCTTAAGCCCTACATAAACCTTGAGCCAAGACTTCTCCCCCACACCCATGGAAGACATGCGAAGAAGCACTTTGGGAAGGCCAATGTTCACATTGTCGAGAGGTTAATAAACAAGATAATGAGAAGTGGTGGAAGCCACTACAAGGTGGCAGGACACTTCATGAGAAGAGAGCACAGATCCCTCAACAGCAAAAAGGTTAAGGCTTATGAAGTCGTTAAAGAGGCCTTTAAGATAATCGAGCAAAGAACAGGGAAGAATCCAATTCAAGTTCTAGTATGGGCAATTGAAAATGCTGCGCCGAGAGAAGATACTACAAGCGTAATGTTCGGTGGTATAAGATACCACGTTGCAGTAGATATCTCTCCAATGAGAAGGCTAGATGTTGCACTTAGAAACATAGCCCTCGGAGCTTCAGCAAAGTGTTATAGAAACAAGATGAGCTTTGCTGAAGCTTTAGCAGAGGAAATAATTCTTGCAGCTAACAAGGATCCAAAGAGCTACGCATACAGTAAGAAGCTTGAAATCGAGAGAATTGCCGAATCTTCACGTTAGCTCTTCTCTTGTCTTTTCCACATAAAATTCTTATACCTTCTCCCCTTAAGTATAATTGGGGATGTAAATGAAGATACTCTATCCAACAGATTTTTCTGAAGTTTCTCAAAAGGCATTAACCGAATGTGTTCCGAGCATTATTTTAGGAATTGGAGAGGGTAGTGAGTTAATATTGCTTCATGTAGTTGACATAACGGCCTCAGAGATCGGAGCTCTTGAATTAGCTGAAGTAGATAAAGAAGAGTTGAACAATTTGGCTAGTCAGCTTAGAGAGAAGGGTATTAAGGTAAAACCAATCGTGAGAATTGGTATTCCCTCTTTAGAAATTTCAGAAGTGGCAAAGGAGGAAAACGTGGATCTTATTATAATCCCCTCAAAGGGAGAGAACATATTAAGGCAGATGCTTTTGGGTAGTACTGCTTCAAACTTAGCGAGAATAACTCACAAACCAGTTTTACTCCTTAGATATGAGGTTGAAAACGGGGAAATTAAATCTCTCCAAGACTGTTCTAGAATATTCGAGAAGCCACTAGTAGCTTTAGACCTCTCTAAATGCTCAGAAAAAATTATTGAAACTATTAAAGATCTTCCAGGTGTTAGGGAGGCTGTTCTCTTCCACGTTGTTGATTATGGAAAGGTTGAGGAGTTAGAAAATAACATCAAAAACGCTAAGGAAAAGCTATCTAAATATGGCAAACTTTTACCATGGAAAACAAAAATAGAAGTGCAGGCTGGAATAGCCTCTAAAGGAATAATAGGTGCGGCCATAGATAATAATGTTACACTTGTTGTTATTGGGAAGAAGGGAAGAAGTGTACTAAAGGATCTACTTCTTGGAAGCACTGCTGAAAGAGTAATTAGAGATTGCAAATTGCCTACCCTCTTAATTCCATGTGAATGAGAGGTGATTTTTGTGGGATTTAGATACAAACAAGTCATCGTAGCTAGGAGTGATCTTAAACTAAGTAAAGGGAAGCTGGCAGTTCAAGTGGCTCATGGTGCCGTTACTGCGGCCTTTGAGGCATACAAAAAGAAGAGAGAGTGGTTCGAAGCATGGTTCAGGGAGGGGCAGAAAAAAGTTGTTGTCAAGGCCCAAAACGAGGAAGAGTTATTTAAACTGAAAAGTGAAGCCGAAAAGCTAGGTCTTCCTACAGCTTTAATAAGAGATGCAGGGCTAACTGAAATTCCTCCAGGAACAATAACAGTTTTAGCCATAGGGCCTGGGCCAGAGGAAGTTGTAGATAAGGTGACAGGACATTTAAAACTTCTATAGGTAGAAGAGTATGAGTGATCCTGTTGGAGGGCTGAAGTACTTGACAACTTCTCCTGGGATAGGTGGGAAAATTAAGGTATATCCCGAAGATTTCATAGTTAAAGAGGTTATTCCAAAGTCCATTTTTAAAGCTGGGAAATGCAAAATATATATTTTAAAGAAGAAAAATTGGGAAACCATGGCCGCAATAAAGGAGATTGCAAAACGAGTAGGAGTTCATTATTCGGAAATTGGCTTTGCAGGAACCAAAGATCGACATGCTGTGACTTACCAGTATATTAGCATTTGTAGAGATGTTAACTTGGAAGAGGTGAAAATTAGAGATATTGAGCTCAAGTTCGTTGGATATGGAAGACCTCTAAAGCTTGGCTTTCTCCTGGGGAACTTCTTTAAGATTAGGGTTAGAGAATCCAATCCCTCACTGTTGCCAAGTGTAATTGAAGAAGCCAAAGAAAAGGGAGGCTTTCCAAATTATTTTGGCATACAAAGGTTTGGTGAAAAGAGGAGTGTAAATCATGTTGTTGGCAAGCTACTTCTCTTGGGAAAATATGAAGAGGCTGCGGAAGTATTTTTGGGATTCCCAGGAGAAGGAATGGAAGGAGATGAAGCTAGAAGAAAATTTCTGGAGACTAAGGATGTTGATCTTGCTCTTAGGGAGTTTCCAAACTTCTTGAGATATGAGAGAGCAATGCTCTACAGATACAAAGAAACAGGTAGCTGGAAGAAAGCATTTTTAGTTCTTCCTCGACCGATACTGAGGATATTTATTCACTCCTTCCAGTCCTATCTCTTTAACCTTTATCTTTCTAGGAGAATTGAAGAGGGACTTCCTTTAAATAAAGCTCTCCCAGGTGATATAGTTATTCAAGTAAAGAAAGGCATACCCTTGAGAAAGAGAACGTATAGAGTCACCGAGAATAACGTTGATTTTGTTAATAGAAAAATTAAAGAAGGTGAGGCGATGGTTTCTGGCCCTATTTTTGGCTATATGTACAGAAAAGGAAAGGGAATTCCTGGAAGATTGGAGGAAGAGATTTTAGAAGAAGCGGGAGTCAAACTTGAATACTTTAAGAAGCTTCCAAAACCAATGAGGGAGCCTGGGGGAAGAAGGGAATTACTGATAAGGCCAATGAAATTTGCATACAAAGTTGAGGATAGGGATGTTATCTTTAGGTTTTTCCTTCCTAAAGGAGTTTACGCAACAAGCGTTTTAAGGGAGATAATGAAAAACTAATCCAGTTCTATTCCCTTAACCTTGTCACTCACATAACCCTCCAGGATCTCAACTTTTACCTCTCTTTTCTCTCCTGTCAAATCGGCCATTAAACTTACAGCTCTCTGGTAATCCCAAAGTCTTCTTTTTGCTTCCTCTGTAACCTTGTATGCCATGACAATTATTTCTTTTTCCATGCTTTTACTTGCCATTTCTATTACTTTTTGAGCGTCAAGTTCAGTGAATACACCCTTCTTCTTTACAAGCATAATCATTCACCTAGGTTTTCTTATCTTTGCAATATAAAACGCTTCCGTATCATTATCTTGGGGATGTATTCTAAGGGTCTTCTTAAGTTCATCAGAATACTTTTTGCCCTCCCACTCCAACACCGGTTCAGTTGATTTTAATGGGAGGTTAATCTTCTCAAGTTTTGCGTCAGTTTTCTGGAGCAAGAAATCCACCACTTCCTCGTTTTCTAGAGGATCCACTGTACATGTGGAGTACACTAAGACTCCCCCCGGCTTTAGAGCTTTGTATGCCGCAAGTATTAGTCTCTTTTGGAGCTTTGAGTGATAGTAAACTTTCCCCATGCTCCAAGTTCGTGCAAACTTGAAGTTCTTCTTTATCATCCCAACGGAGGAGCATGGAGCATCTAATAAGATTTTATCAAATGTGTTTTCATATCTTCTAAAGTATGCTCCATCTTTGACAGTCACTTTTGCAATTAGAACTCCAGCCTTATTGAGGTTTGATATCAGTATGTTTGCCCTGTCTCTTTTTGCATCATTTGCAATTATACAACCTTCATTGTTCATGTACTGGGCTATCTGGGTTGTTTTGCTCCCAGGTGCTGCAGCCATATCTAGAACTAATTCTCCAGGTTGTGGATCTAGGACGACGGGAGGTATCATTGAACTTGCTTCCTGGGGAATTATAAGGCCCAGCGAGTATTCAATTAGCTCTCCGAAGTTTACTTCATATCTCTTTATGAAGAACCCCTCTCCTTTAGTCCATGGTATTGGTTCTAGTTCAAACTTCTCTTCTAGTAAGCTTTTAATCTCGTTTAGATGGCCTTTCAACGTGTTTATCCTTATACTAGGGCGGAGGGGTTTATACAGATACTTCCAAAAGTCTTCGCTTTCGTCAAGTTTTGAGTATCTCTCCACTAATTTTTCGTTTATTTTTCTGAATTCTTCTAAATACTCCACTTTTACACCTCCATCATATGTCTGGAACTAGCTGAGCCATCCATCTTCCATCTGGTAGTCTCTCTATTTTCATGTCGTGATATGTTATTGCCTTGACTTCTTCCTTTGGCTCGTGTTTCTCTGGATCAAATTTTTCTCCGTAGGCCTTTCCCCTTAATATATATTTTCCGTCTTTCTGCTCTATTTTTACTTTAAAGTCTCCAAAAACAAGTCCCTCTATGTCGTGGAGGTATAATAGTTCCTCTAAAAATGAATATAGCAAGCTTTCTAAATCCTCTCCCTCTACTTCAATATCTATTTCCACTTTTTTCTCAATCTTTCTAACATTTACAATTACATCAAAGAGAGCTAATGCCACAGCTTCGAAAGCCTCCTCAAGTGTGTCTCCATAGCCCCTAATTCCTATATCAGCCGTATGTTCATAGTGTTCCCACTGTCTCATTTTTCATCCCCCTAAGTTAAAATTATAAACTGACTTTAATGATTTCTCTCCATGATAGTTGATGGAGATCTTCACATTCATTCTCACTATTCTAAAGCAGTTTCCAAGCTCATGACCTTCCCAATAATTGCTGAAAATGCAAAACTTAAGGGTCTCAACTTAGTAGGGACGGGGGATAGTCTAAACCCTCACTGGGAAAAGGAGTTATTAAAACACTCAAAGCCTATTGATGATGGTACTTTTGAAGTTAACGGGGTTAAGTTCATACTAACCTGTGAGGTTGAGGATAAAAGAAGAGTTCACCATCTTCTTATATTCCCAACATTGTCCCAGGTGAGAGAGTTTAGGGAGAAAGTAAAGATATACTCCACAAATATTGAGAGTGAGGGTAGGCCTAACTTAAATTTAACAGCCGAAGAAATTGCTGAAATGGCAAATGAGTTAGATATTTTAATAGGCCCCGCTCATGCCTTCACACCTTGGACAAGCTTGTATAAGGAATATGATTCGTTGAAAGATGCATATGGAGATGCGAAAATAGATTTTCTGGAGTTAGGACTTTCAGCGGATAGTGACATGGCTGACATGATAAAGGCTCACCATTCAATTCCATACTTGAGCAATTCCGATGCTCATTCCCCGAACCCCCATAGATTGGGAAGGGAGTTTAACAGATTTGAAGTTAAAGATGTGACTTTTGAGGAAATTAGAAAAGCAATAAAGGGGGTAGGTGGGAGAAAGATCATGTTAAATGCTGGTTTAGATCCAAGGCTTGGGAAATATCATTTAACTGCCTGCAGTAGGTGTTATACAAAATACACACTTCAAGATGCGGTTTCCCTCAGTTGGAAGTGTCCCAAGTGTGGAGGAATTATCAAAAAGGGGGTAAGAGACAGAATTCTTGAGTTGGCAGATACGAGTGAAAAACCAAAAGATAGGCCTCCATATGTTAGGTTAGCTCCTTTGGCTGAGATTATAGCTATGGTACTTGGGAAGGGAATTGAAAGTAAGGCTGTTAAGCTTCTATGGAATAGATTCCTTAGGGAATTTGGAAGTGAAATAAGAGTGCTGATAGATTTGCCAATAGAATCAATAGCTAGTGTTCATGAAGGAGTTGCGAAGGCGATATGGGCATATAGGAATAACAAACTCATTATAGTCCCAGGAGGGGGAGGTAAGTACGGAGAGATAAGGATCCCAGAAGAAATTCTAAAGGCTAAAATTGAAGATTTGAATAGTATTGAGATATCGGGAGGAGAAGCCGAGTTGCCGAAACCTAAGCAGAGGACCCTGCTTCAATATATTAAAAATAAAGAGGTAAATTAAATGCTCATTATCCCTAAGATTTCTCTGTTTTCTAGGTTTATAATCTTAATTTCTCTTTCCCTTGTGTTGAGAATTGCAAAGCTTTTAATTCCTGTTATATACCCACAAACTTCCCCTGGGTTTACAATCAGAGTTCTTCCAACTTCTTGAATTCCATATTTGTGAGTATGGCCCCTAATTACAATATCGTACATTTGACTTCTTGCGAAAGCCTCTACAACCCTTTCGTCAGTTCCGTGCAAGAGTACTACTTTTAGCCCGTCTATGTCAAGGGTTAGTATTTCATCTTTTATTCCAAGCTTCTCTTCAAGCATTTTTCTTTCTCCATCGTTGTTTCCAAAAACTCCTTTCAAAGGTGCACTTAGTTTCGATAGTTCTCTTGCCACAAATGGGGCTACATAATCTCCTGCATGCAAAACTAAATCAACCCCCTCTTCATTGAAGTACTCCACGGCAAGCTTTATTGCTTCCAAATTGTCGTGAGTATCACTCATTATTCCGACTTTCATTTTTCCTCACCCTACCAGGCTTTCCTAACTACTCTAACTTCTCCCTTTTCACCAACTCCTCCCTTAACTTCAAAAACTTTACCAAAGAATTGCTCTACAACCCAAACATTTGTAATTAAATGCTTTGTTATCTCTGCAACCTTAATCTTTCCTCCACTTATTGCTAGGAAGGGAATTATTTGGTCTCCAAGGAACTTATCCACACAGGCCTTGGTTTTTACCTGGGATAAAAGCTCTTGGGCTGCTTCCCTTCCTACTTCTTCGGCTGGTTTCCCCTTTTTGCCTAGAGCATCTCCACCTAATCTTAGGCACTCGGTTTCAGCCCATACAACTATTCCACTTCCTGGGCCTAAGGAGTGTGAAACCTCCTTTTTTATTTCAATTGGAACTCCAAGAACCTTTAGTTCTTCCATGGCGGCTTTTGCCTGTCTCTCAGCTACATGGGCTGGTAAATTAGTTGCATGACTTATTCCCGAGACCTTGTATATATTTTCGAACTCTTCCGCTATTAGCTCCTTTCTCTCTATCCAGGGTTTCACGTAACCCGCTACTATCCCTCCTCCTTTTGGATAGTGTCCCCTTCTAAGAAGTTTTATCTCTCCCTCAATTCCAATTTTCCTTAGGGCGAACATTGTGACATTTATAAGATAATCCACAGGTGGAGTCCAGGAGACGTCTGTTCCCCCTGTTATTTTGAATTCTACAGTATCTTTTGCAAATACCATTGCGGGAAGGAGGGCCTGGAGAACAAGGGTTATGCTACCCGCAGTTCCTATGTCTACCCTTATTTCCCCTCCTTTTAGCTCCCCTGGGATGAAAGTTACTTCTCTAGACCCTACTTCAGCTCCTTCGACTTTAGCATTTGCTAGTTTTTTCAAAGCTAAAATTGCGTTTAGATGTTGTGGTCTAAGTCCAGGGTTTGGTCTGTTTGCTCGAATGTTTATAATCTTCACGGGTTCTCCAGTTATGGCTGAGAGTGCTATGGAGGTTCTCAAGATCTGTCCTCCACCCTCGCCATAACTTCCGTCTATTATTATCATGGCGTGCCCCCAGTGATGATAGTAGCAGCTTCCTTTAAAAGTTTGCCCTTCTCGGTGAGTTTTAATTTTTCAAAGTAAGTTTTTTATTAATTCTACGCCAAGAAACGTTTTGTAGTCTGGAGGAAATATCCGCACTATCTCGGTTGGAGGAGTTATTCCCAGGTTTGTTTCTAGGACTTTAAGGAAAGTTTCATCATCTAAGGGAGGCAAGTTAATTCTAATTGGAAACTTTAACCCAGCATATCTTTCGGGATGTCTGGTGTCAACAATTAGTGTGAAATTTATTGGAATTGTTATTCTTTTTCCTTCCAATATAGTTCTCACTTCTCCTCTCTTTTTTAGTTTGAGCAATGTCTTTACAAGGTCTTCTGAAGGCTCTGTAAGGATCAAAAATCCACCAGTAGCTCTCAAAAAGAGGGGAGCTATATAGATACTTTCCTCCACTTTCTTAAATGAGAAGTCTTCCAAGCTATCTAGATAAAAATCCCAATGAATTATTGGAGGCTTTATTAAAACCTTATCAAAGTAAGAGCCTCTGTATTCGTGGAGTTCTTCATCAAATATTCTTATTATTAGGTCTTCTTTTTCAAGGAACCTTGGAATTAGCACTGTTCCCTCTACTATTGCTTTCAGAAGATTTGGAATTTCGAGCTCCGCCATGTTAAAAATAATG
Organism: Pyrococcus sp.; assembly: GCF_030153625.1. NCBI lineage: Archaea > Methanobacteriati > Methanobacteriota > Thermococci > Thermococcales > Thermococcaceae > Pyrococcus > Pyrococcus sp. Next base: position 22,851 of record NZ_JASKLM010000004.1, read on the forward strand.
GTATCTTCCATGAGCTCAAGTAGTCTAAGTTTTTTCACGTACTTTTCAGGTAAATCTACCTTAGAAAAGTTGAAAGTAATCTTTTCTTGGACATCTTCAAATATCTCTCTTTTTTCTTTCTGGAGGCTTTCAAAAAGCTCTCTAGATATCGCAGTTATCTGATATAACTTATCTATACCATCTGTATACAATACTCCATTAGAAACTAACCTAAGTCCTAGTCGTCCTAACATGGCAGATAACTCTTCTTCGCTTCTTGTAGTTATTGCCTTTTTATCTTTAACATCTTCATATCCTCTTTGAATTACAATGAAATCTGAAGGATGAATGTTATTCTCCTTCAGAAAAGCTTCAAGAACTTCAATGGCAAGCTTTTCATTTAAGGCATAGACTTTAATGAAATCGATAGTTCCGTCTTTCCTCATACCAGCCATTACTACAAAATCTCTTCTTTCTTTTGGTTTTGTGATATTATTAATACTCTCGCTCATATTAGCTCTCCTCAAATTATCTACGTAGTTTCTCCTTAAAAGTCTCGCCCAAAATCCTTATATAATGAGAAAATAACACTTAGATGATCATCTAAATGGGGGGAGGAAGATGGTGGACTATGAGCTTTTAAAAAAGGTAGTAGAGGCTCCGGGAGTTTCAGGATATGAGTTCATGGGAATTAGAGATGTCGTTATTGAAGAGATAAAGGACTATGTGGATGAAGTAAATGTAGACAAACTCGGAAACGTTATTGCTCACAAGAAAGGGGAAGGTCCAAAAGTAATGATAGCGGCCCATATGGATCAAATTGGACTGATGGTCACGCATATAGAAAAGAATGGATTTCTCAGAGTTGCTCCAATAGGAGGAATAGATCCAAGGACATTAATTGCTCAGAGGTTTAAAGTTTGGATAGACAAAGGAAAGTTTATCTACGGAGTTGGAGGTAGTGTTCCTCCACACATACAGAAGCCTGAAGATAGGAAGAAAGCTCCAGATTGGGATCAGATATTCATAGACATTGGAGCAGAGAGCAAGGAAGAGGCCGAGGAGTTGGGAGTAAAAATAGGAACAATAGTAACCTGGGATGGGAGACTTGAGAGGCTGGGGAAACACAGATTTGTCAGCATAGCATTTGACGATAGGATAGCTGTATACACTTTAATTGAAACTGCAAGACAGCTTCAAGATACGAAGGCAGATATCTACTTTGTGGCCACAGTGCAGGAGGAGGTTGGGTTAAGAGGTGCGAGGACAAGTGCCTTTGGAATTAATCCCGATTATGGTTTTGCCATTGATGTTACTATAGCTGCAGATGTACCAGGAACACCAGAGCACAAGCAAGTTACTCAACTTGGAAAGGGCACTGCAATCAAGATAATGGATCGTTCAGTAATCTGCCATCCAACAATTGTTAGGTGGATGGAGGAACTGGCAAAGAAGTACGAGATTCCTTACCAGTGGGATATTCTGCTGGGAGGAGGTACAGACGCTGGGGCTATTCACTTAACTAGGGCTGGAGTTCCAACAGGTGCTGTAAGTATTCCTGCACGATACATACACTCAAATGCAGAGGTTGTAGATGAGAGAGACGTTGATGCAAGTGTAAAGTTGATGGTAAAAGTTCTTGAACATATACACGAGCTAAAGATTTAATTACTCTCTTACCTTATTTTTTAGGTGATTCTGGATGAGGGTATTGAAAGAATGGAATGTAAAAGTTAAGCTTGTAAGAACAAAAAGAGGAGCAATACTTCACATGATAGAGCTCAGTCCAAACCACTTTTATCTTGAGCAAAATCCATTAAAGGACTCAAAATATGGAGTTGCATATAGAAAAATTAAGCAAGTATTCCCAGAATTTTATCTGTTCTGGGAGATCAAGGACAACAAGTATACAGGTAGGATGCTCGCTGGAGCTTTCCTAGAGAAAGACGAAATTGATGAGTTCATAACATTACTCGCTAAAACAGAAGACTTTAAGAAATTTGAGCACATATTAGAGGAAATCGAGGAAATAGAAGAAGAGTAGATGCTTAAGGGCTCTAACTCTCTATTTTAATTTAATTTACACATAGCGATACTGTTATGGTGATCTCCTCCTGGATCCATTCAGTAACATTACCAGGAGGTCTATCAAACCTAGAATAAATCCCTGACAAATTATACCAGAAGGTAAACAGAAAACTAAGTTGTGACTCCTCCACTAGTCTCTAGCTCTAAAATTGTTTCAGAAGCACTTTTCTGGGGGGATTTTGTTCCGGCGAAAGGTTTTCAAGGCCGAAACCATACAGTAAATAATGGTTTTAATTCTCATGTTCTCCCTTCTTTTTCTGAAGTATTGTCACTAACTTAAACCTGTTACCTCACTACTTGTTCTATACACTTTGTAGATAGACGTGGCCTTTATGAGAAGAATAACATTTTTAAACTTCAATTATTCATGTGGATGTGAGCGGGGGTGCCCGAGCCTGGCCAAAGGGGCCGGACTTAAGATCCGGTGCCGTAGGGCTGCGCGGGTTCGAATCCCGCCCCCCGCACCATCTCTTCTTAGGTGATAGGAAATGATGCCAATGAACCCAAAACAGCTCAAAAAATTGATGAAGCAACTTGACATGAGACAGCTTGATAACGTTGTTGAAGTTATCATAAGGCTCGAAGACAGAGAGATTATAATAAAAAATCCAACTGTGACCGTGATAAAAGCCATGGGAGAAAAGATATATCAAATTGCTGGAGGAGAAGAAGAGGAGAAAGTAAAACTAGTAATATCTGAAGAAGATATTAAACTTGTAATGGAGCAGACTGGTGTTGACTATGAAACAGCAAAAAAGGCTTTGGAAGAAGCTAATGGAGATTTAGCGGAAGCGATACTAAAGCTTACTGAAGGCTCTCCTTAGCTTCTTGTTTTTTAGTTTTTAGAGTTGCTATTAAATCAAGAAGTTGAGTAATTATTAATCTTTCTTCGTCAGTAGCTCTTTCATAAATTGAATTCAACGCATTAAACATAACCTCTAGGACATCTTCATCCAGAACCAAAAATTTGTCAGACATGCGAGCATAGAATTTAAGGATTGGTAGCCTTACCTCATTTTCTTGAAGCCTTTTTAATGTCAGGATAAGAACAGCCTTGAATAAGTCAATAGCTTCGGGGTTCTTTGACATTTCTTCTACAATCTTAAGACCAGCCTCTAAGTCCTCTTTCTTTGGAGACTTTACTAGAGAATCCAGAAGAGATAATATGTAGTTTTTAGTCCCGGGATATAGGAAATAAATCGTTGCCAGTATCTTTGTTGCAGTATCTCTAACCCAAGGATTCTTAGATTTTACAAAACTGCCCAAGCTTGGCAATATTGAATACGCCTTGCTGGGCCCTAGGTTATCAACAATTTTAGATAGTACCCATAAAGCATCCGTTCGCTTTATATAGTCTTCTGACGATAATAAATCTATCACAGCATCGAGAACATTCTCATCTCTTTTGGCTAGTTCCGCTACAATTTCATGTTTCTCTAAATCAAACAACTCCTCTACTTTATATTTTGAGAATTCCTCCAACAATTCTTCTTTCTTTTCTTTAAGTGTATTAATGATCCTATCGATCTTTTCTGATCCTTTTTCTTTGCTAAGTGTCATTAAGGCATTTGATAAGTTTTTGATTGCTTCTTCGGAAATTTGTGGATGTCTACTGATAATTCTCTCTATCGCTGCTAGCACTCTTTCTCGTAAGTATTCATCTTCCGACTTCACTAACTCAGAGAGTTCATTTATTATATTCTCCGATATCTCTTTGTCGTTGGACTTAATCGCTATTTCTGTCAACGCAGTTATAGCTGCACTTTGGACTTCTCTTTTTGTGCTTCCTTTTAATATGGATAAAAGTGCTGAAACTAATTTTCTCACAAGGATCTTTACCTTTATCCCTAAAACACCTAAACTTTCAGCAGCATATTCGCTGAGAACTCCTCTTCCTTCTTTGATAACATTTGTGAGGGCTTCAGATATCTTTGTATATGAATTTTCCGAAATATCAACGTTCTCTAATATAAATTTTAACAATTTTATTGCGTCTAATGAGACTTTCTCGTAAGGGTGCTTAGTTAGTTCTATTATCTTGTCCAGAAGATTTTCAACTTCAATTGGAGAAAGGACTTTTTCTTTGATTAATTTTTCAATTAGATAAAGGGTATTTGACTTTACCTCGCTGTCCTTGTCATTTAACAAATATTCTAAAATACTAACCTTATTCTTTGCTAATGCAATAGCTTCAGCAGCATCTTTGATCTTCCAATTTTTAACATCATTTCTAACTTGTCTTATGTTGATTATAGAGAACTCCTTTGCCATATTTTTCCCCCAGGAGGCTATTTGACAGGTAATTCAGTCGTTTCCTTGTGAACCTTTAAAACTATCATCGTGTGTGTTCCTTCAACCCCTTCTATGCTCCCCACCATATCAAGAAAGTTGTTGAGCTCCTCACTATTCTTTGTTCTAATTTTCACAACCATATCATAGTCACCAGTGGTTTCATAAACCTCAACAATTTCTGGATATTTGACTAGCTTTGATGCTACCTCAGAGTACTTTCCAGCCTTCACCTTTATCAATATAAAGGCTAATATATTGTATCCCAAGGCTTCTGGATTTACAACTGCCGTAAACTTCTTTATTACTCCACTTTCTCTCAATCTCTTGATTCTCTCATGAATTGTTGATTCTGCTAAGCCGGTAATTTTTGATATCTCTCTTAGGGGGACTTTTCCATCTTTTTGAAGAATCTCTATTATCTTCTTGTCAATATCATCAAGAATTCCTCTCATCTATTAACACCTCTAAAAAATTTTCATCATCATAAGATATAAATTTGATGGCTTGGTGGGGATATTGTCGTTTGTAATATATACATAAGCAAGAAAATTTTAAATATCCTTGGAGAGTAGCTTGGCGTGAAGAATAAACAATTAATTCACGAAACTTTCGGCCCTTATTTCCTGGGAAGAAGGTTGAGTTCCATAAGGAAAGAGTTATAAAGGAACTTCCAATTATGTTTGTGAAACAAAGGGGGGAATAAAAATGGCGGAAAGGCCTCTCGATGTCATACACAAGTCCTTGGATAAAGATGTGCTCGTGATACTAAAGAAGGGATTCGAATTTAGGGGTAAGCTCATTGGATATGACATTCACCTCAACGTAGTTTTAGCCAATGCTGAATTGCTCCAAGATGGAGAAGTTGTAAAGAAGTACGGCAAAATCGTGATCAGAGGTGACAATGTCTTGGCGATTTCTCCAACAGAAGAAGGTTGAGGTGAGTGTTGATGGGTAGTGGAACAGCGACCTTTGGAAAAAGAAATAGCACTCCCACTCACATTAGATGCAGGAGATGCGGTAGAGTTTCATATAATGTAAAGAAAGGCTATTGTGCAGCTTGTGGATTCGGTAGAAGCAGAAGGCTAAGGAAATATAGATGGAGTAAGAAGTGGAAGAAGAAAAAGAACGCCCATTGATTTCTTCTTTACTTTTCTTTGTGTTTTGCTTTCCACTTGCTCCACTTGTACAGTGCTGATAATGCCTTTATTGCCCTTTCTGGTTCTGGATATGCAGGAATTCCGTTCTCGTTTAGCATGTCTATGGCTTCTTTTGCCTCTATACCACCCACAATTGCAACTACAAGAGGCTTCTTTCTTCCACTTTCGTTGTACTCTCTTATCACTATCTCAGCCAGTTCTCTTGGATCAAGGACGGCAGTCTGACAATAGAGAACTGCTATTGAGTGCATTTCTGGATGAGCAAGAGCATCCCTTATAGCACCTTCATAACTCTTTCCATCTGCCATTCCAGTTAAGTCAACGGGATTCTTATAGCTTCCAAATGGTGGCATGTGGTTTGCGAATATCTTGAGCTCTTCAAGGTTGTCATAGAGGTGTAAGCCTTCTTCTTCTGCGGCGTCAGTTGCCATTACTCCAATTCCTCCTCCGTTGGTGATTATCACAACGTTATCTCCTTGTGGCTCAGGTAGATTGCTTAAAGCTCTTGCCCAGTCAAAAGCTTCACCAATGGTATATGCTCTTAAGACTCCACTCTGCTTAAATGCTGCGCTATAAACTTTGTCACTACCTGCAAGAGATCCCGTGTGTGAAGCGGCTGCTTTTGCTCCTCTCTCGCTTCTTCCGGCTTTAATGACAATTATTGGCTTCTTCTTGCTAACCTCTTTTGCTACCTCCATGAACCTCCTTCCATCTTTCACACCTTCCATGTAAATTAGAATAGCTCTCGTATTCTCATCATCCTTGAAGAACTCTAGAAGGTCTGCATCGTCAATGTCGGCTTTATTCCCAACGCTAACAACGGCTGAAAGTCCTATTTTCTCCAGTATTGTCCATCCCATTAGTGCAATTCCAAGGGCACCGCTTTGGCTAATTAGTGCTAATGGCCCTGGGAGAACGTCAGTTGGACCGAATGTTGCATTAAGCTTTGCTGGAGTGTATACAACTCCGAAGATGTTAGGACCAAGGATCCTCATTCCATATTTTCTGGCAGTTTCGACAAGTTGTTGCTCGACTTTCTTTCCTTCTTCTCCTAGCTCTCCAAATCCAGAGCTTATAATTGGGACGACCTTGACGCCTTTTTGACCACATTCCTCTAGAACCTGAGGGACAAACTTAGCTGGAACTACAATGACTGCCATATCTACTTCATCAGGAATCTCAAGAACGCTCTTGTAGACTTTGAATTTCCTTCCGTTAATCTCTATTTCCCCGCCTTTGATGTTTACTGGGTATATTTTGCCTTCATACCCATATTCTATGAGATTTTTCATAATTGCATATCCTATTTTCCCAGGCTTTGCAGAAGCTCCTATAACTGCGACGCTTTTTGGATTAAAAAGAGCCTCCAAACTCATTTAAATCACCTCTGAAATTGCTTCCATCTATCCGTTCTCTCTTAATATTATAACTTTATCCTTCTGCTTTTAACGAACTTTTGATCGGCAGATGTTAAACTTTTTGGGCAAGCCCTATTATTTCCTTTACACTGGAAAATCCTTCTTCCTCCAAGTATTTTCTAATCCCTTCTGCAATCTCCCTAAATACAGAAAATCCTTTTAAATAAACAGCAGTTCCAATTTGAACTGCAGAAGCTCCGGCTAATAGGAATTCTACTGCATCTTGCCAAGTAGTTATGCCTCCGATTCCAATAATCGGAATATCTAGTTTTGAAGCCAGATCATAAACAGCTCTAAGTGCTATTGGTTTGATCCCTGGGCCAGAGTATCCCCCAAATTTGTTGCTGAGTATCGGTCTTTTAGCATAGATATCAATTGCAATAGCCTTTAGTGTGTTTATGGCAGAAACTCCATCTGCTTCAGCTTTTTCTGCAGCTAGGCCCAGCTTGGTTATATCACTCGTGTTTGGAGTTAGTTTTGCTATTACGGGTTTATCTGTAACATCTTTAACAGCTTTAACAACCCTATATACGTTTTCTGGATCTTGTCCTATCTCCAATCCATATCCTTTTGCATGGGGACAACTTAAGTTCAATTCAAAGGCATCTCCTACACGTTCAAGTTTCTCCGCAAGGAATGCAAACTCTTCGGGATTCCCTCCAAAGATTGAGACTATAACTGGAAAATCGAATGACTCTTTCTCAAATTCCTCAAGAAATGCTTTCCATCCAGGGTTTGGTAGTCCCATAGCATTTATTAATCCACATGGGACTTCTACTACAGTTGGGTTATCATATCCTTTTCTGGGTTCTATTCCGATTGATTTAGTCACTACTCCTCCTGCTCCTTCTTTGTGGGCTCTTCTTAGCAACTCTGGTGTCATGTCAACAACTCCCGAGGCTAATATGAGCGGATTTTCGAAAGTAATTCCAAAAAGCTCTATTTTTATGCTCATTAATTATCCCCTCATGAAAAAACTGGGCAAGGTTTTTATATTTGTCCGCTTAATTCTTAAGTAGGTGATGTATCATTGTCAGTGATAATTAAAAATGGAATGATCATTTATGGTGATGAGTTTACAATTGTGAGATCTGATGTACTTATTGAAGATGGTGTGATAAAGGAAGTGGGGAAAAACATTAGAGCTCCGGCTGATATGGTTATCGACGCTTCTTCTCATCTAGTAATTCCTGGGTTAATTAATGCTCATACTCATGTGTCAATGGTTTTACTCAGAGGTTTGGCAGAGGATGTCCCACTCCAAGAATGGCTTCAAAATTATATATGGCCCAGGGAAAGAGAGCTTAAGAGGAAGGATATATACTGGGGAACTCTTCTTGGATTAGTTGAAATGGCTCGTTCTGGAGTAACCACGTTTGTTGACATGTACTTTCACATAGAGGAGGTAGCAAAAGCGACAATAGAAGTTGGTCTGAGGGGGTTCTTGGGATACGGAATGGTTGATTTGGAAAACAGAGAGAAGCTTGAAGTTGAGATTAAGGAGACTGAGAAATTTTATGAGTATGTAACAAAAATAAATTCTCCGCTTGTAAACTTTGTCTTAGCTCCTCATGCTCCCTATACTTGCTCTCTAGAGTGTTTAAAGTGGGTTTCTAAAAAAGCCAATCAATGGAACGTTCCAGTGACAATTCATCTTTCTGAAACCAAGAAAGAAGTGGAGGAAATAAGGAAGAAATATGGAATGACCCCTACCCAATTGTTGGATGAAGTTGGTCTGCTCAATGAAAAATTAATAGCTGCACATGGAGTTTGGTTAAGTGAGGAAGAGTTGAGGATGCTTTCTTCTGCAAATGCCACTGTAGTTCACTGCCCAGCAAGCAATATGAAACTTGGAAGTGGTGTCTTTCCATTGAGAAAAGCTCTCGACCTTGGAGTGAATGTGGCCCTCGGAACGGATGGAGCTGCAAGTAACAATACTCTTGATATGCTGAGAGAAATGAGATTGGCCAGCCTTCTTCAAAAAGTTGCCCATTTAAATCCAGCAATAGTAAAGTCAGAAGAAATTTTGAAAATGGCGACAGTGAATCCAGCAAAGGCATTAGGACTCAAGAGTGGAGTGATAAAAGAGGGGTATATTGCAGATTTAGCGCTGATAAACCTAAGAAGGCCGCACTTATTACCTCTCAATTCTCCAACATCTCTGCTGATCTATTCGGCAAGAGGAGGGGACGTTGATACACTCTTTGTAAATGGAGAGATAGTGATATTAGATGGAGAGTTTTTAACGGTAAATGAAGAAAAAATATTAGATAAGTTTTTGAAGGTGATCGAATAATGTGGATCTTCCAGCCAAACTTCATTATAGGGCTCTCTTTCCTATTTCTCTATGCCATGTTTTTCTACTTCTACTATACACGGAATAAGTTAGAGATGCTATACTTTTCAATAGCATTCTTAGCTATGGCCTTATGGGTATTTGTGGGAGATTACACTAAGCCACTTACCCTTGCAATGTTTTCTGGAGCCATTTGGCTTGGAACCTTAGAGATTTTAAATGGAACATTACTCCCAAGAAATGGAAGGGGAATAAAGTGGGTTGCTATAGCTCCATTTGCAGCCTCAATATTATTCTACAAAAGTTCTATATCTCTCGTAGTTAGCATTGCCTTTCTCCTAATGGCAGCCATAGTAATGATAATAGCTCATGAAAAACCCGTAAAAGCCAGCGGGATGTTGGTGGGAATACTTTCTCTAGTGCTCTTATTGCCAACTAAAATTTCCATATACTTGATATTCGCCATTCTAGTGGCGTTTGGGTATCTCATGTTATCAACTAGTAAAAAAGAAATTTTGACTTTTCTCTCTCCAGTGGGTGAAGAACTGCAGACTAATAAGTCTGGATTGAGAATATGCAAGGAATTTCCAGAAATTGAACTAGATAATGCTGTTGTATTCTCGAGAGAGCCTCAAAATAAAGAGGATTGGTTCTGGATTACAAAGGTTGAAGGAAAAAATACAATAGATCCCAATAAACTAGAAAAATTAGTTGATATCGCGAGTAAGAAACTAGAGAATGGAAAAATCGTTATAATAGACTGTCTTGACTATTTAATTTTGGAAAATGGATTTGAACCTGTTGCAAAGATGCTGGCATATCTTCGAGATGTTAGTATTCTGAACAACTCGAAAGTAATTTGCGTTGGAGATTTAAGCTGGCTTTCAAAAAAAGAGCTTGCCATGTTGGAAAAAATAATGGGTGATTACCATGATCAAGGTTGTTAAAGGGGATATTACAAAATTTAGAGCTGAGGCAATTGTCAATGCTGCTAACAAGTATCTAGAGCATGGAGGGGGAGTAGCTTATGCAATTGCAAAAGCTGCTGCTGGAGACGTTAGGGAGTACATCAGAATAAGCAAGGAAGCTATGCGAGAGCAACTGGGGAAAGATTGGATTGATCATGGTGAAGTTGTAGTCACCCCACCCCTTCAATTAGAAAAGAATGGAGTTAAATACGTGATTCACACCGTTGGTCCCTATTGTGGAGGTTCCTGGGACGAAGATAAAAAGAGCAAATTAAAGTTGGCTATACTGGGAGCTTTGAAAAAGGCTGATGAACTTGGGGTTAAAAGCATAGCATTTCCAGCAATAAGTGCTGGAATCTATGGTTGTCCTTTGGAGAAGGTTGTTGAGACTTTTGTAGAAGTAGTTAAGGAATTCCTGCCTTCCGCTAAATCCCTAAGAGAAGTGTTTCTAGTCTTGTACTCTCAAGAGGATTACGAAAAAGCTCTAAAAATAGTAGGGCAAGGAGGTGTTTGAAAATGGTTAAAGTGGAGAATTCAATTAAGAAAAAAATTGAGAAAAAGCTTCCTGAAAACTTAAAGAAACTCGCAGAATTGGCCTACAACTATTGGTGGAGCTGGGATGATAAGGCAATGAAGCTATGGCAGAGAATTGATGAAGATCACTGGAGAGAGTATAAGAATCCAGTGAAATTACTTCTTGATGTTCCAGAGTCTAGATTGAAAGAATTATCAAGGGATGATACCTTCTTAGACTTATATGAACTCGTAATTGAGAGGTTCAACTCTTACCTCAATCCAGAAACCACTTGGTTTTCAACTAATTATCCAAAGTGGGATAAGCCAATAGTTTACCTATGTATGGAGTACGGTATAAGTAAGAGCCTTCCCATCTATTCAGGTGGGCTTGGAATACTTGCCGGAGATCACTTAAAGACAGCCAGTGATCTTGGCCTTCCTTTGATTGGAATAGGATTACTCTACAAACATGGGTACTTCAAGCAAGAAATAGACAAGAATGGAAGACAAATAGAGATCTTCCCCGAGTATAATATCTCTGAGATGCCCATAAGACAAGTTCTAAATGAAGATGGGTCTCCCCTCCTGATAGATGTTCCGATGGAGAATAGAATCGTTAAAGCGAGAGTTTTTCTGGTAAAAGTGGGGAGAGTAGATTTGTACCTCTTAGATACTGATGTTCCTGAAAATAACGAGGAAGATAGAAAAATCTGTGATTATCTCTATAATGCAGAGCCCGATAAGAGGATAAAGCAGGAAATTCTACTGGGTATTGGAGGAATGAGACTATTAAAAGCTTTAGGAATAGAACCTGGAGTTATTCACTTAAATGAAGGCCATCCAGCTTTTGCAAACTTCGAGAGAATAAGATGGTTAATGGATGAAGGTTTGAGCTTTGAAGAGGCTTTAGAAGTAGTGAGGGGAACGAGTGTCTTTACAACGCACACCCCAGTACCAGCAGGGCACGATGTCTTTCCAGCGGACTTTGTTAGAGAAAAGCTTGCTAAGTTCTTTGAAGGACTGCCAGCAGAAAAATTCCTCGACCTTGGAAGAAGATTCCCAGGAGATTCGAACTTTAACATGACAGTATTATCTATTAAGACTTCAAACTTTGTTAACGGTGTGAGCAAATTACATGCAAAGATAACTAGAGAAATGTGGGCTGATTTATGGAAAGGAGTGCCAATAGATGAAATCCCAATTGAGGGTATTACCAACGGAGTCCACACAGCTACTTGGGTGCATGAGAGCATAGCAAAGCTCTACGATATTTATCTTGGAAAGATTTGGAGAGAGCATATAAACCTTGAGGGTATATGGTATGCAATCGAGAGAATTCCAGACGAAGAGTTGTGGGAGGCTCACCTAAAGGCAAAGAGAGAGTTCATTGACCTAGTAAGACGGAAGATTATGAGAAGAAACGAGAGACTGGGAATAGAGGAGCCTCTCCCAGATATAGATGAGAACGCACTCATAATTGGATTTGCCAGAAGATTTGCAACTTATAAGAGAGCAGTGCTCCTATTTACAGACTTAGAGAGACTTAAGAGAATAGTAAATAACCCAGAAAGGCCTGTATACATTGTTTTTGGTGGCAAAGCTCATCCCAGGGACGAGGCTGGTAAGGAATTCCTGAGAAGAGTGTATGAAGTCTCTCAAATGCCAGAATTCAAGGGTAAGATAATCCTCATAGAGAACTATGACATGGGTTCAGCAAGGCTGTTTGTTTCGGGAGTGGATGTTTGGTTGAATACTCCCAGGAGGCCATTGGAGGCTAGCGGAACAAGCGGAATGAAGGCAGGACTTAACGGTGTAATAAATTTGAGCGTCTACGATGGTTGGTGGGTTGAAGGATATAATGGTAGAAACGGTTGGGTAGTCGGTGACACTACTACAGAACCAGAAAGCGAGGAAGATGACTACTGGGATGCAATGAGTCTTTATGACCTCTTGGAAAACGTCGTAATTCCAATGTATTATGAGAACAGGGAAGCTTGGATAAGGATGATGAAAGAGAGCATAAAGAGCATTGCTCCTAACTTTAGCACTCACAGAATGCTAAAAGAGTATATAACGAAGTTCTACTCAAAAGCCATAGAACTAGGAATATTCTTGAGTAGAGATGACTACAGATGGGCAAAAGAAATAGCTAAGTGGAAAGAAAAAATTGCAAGAGAGTGGGAGAATGTTAACATTGAAGATGTGAAGGTCAACAAACACGTTATAGAGGCGATAGTAAATCTTGGAGATCTAACTCCAGAGGACGTAAGATTAGAAATCTACTATGGTCTCGTCGATGGGGAACAAGGCTTGATAAATGCCAACACAGTCGAGCTAAGGCCAGTAAAAGCACTTGGAAATGGAAAATACATATACAAGTATGAGGGTAGAGCTCTTGAGAGGCTTCAAGAGCCCTGCTGGATGTACAAGCTTAGAATCTATGCCCACCACCCAATGCTACCTACAAAATTCCTCCTGGGTGGTTACATAAAATGGAAAGATATTGAAAAGAAAGAGTAGAGGTTCACTCTTTTTCTTTCTCTTTTTCAACTTTTTCTCTGTATGCTTCTGCAGCTTCACTAAGTGTCTTGAATAACTTTAGCATTTCCATTGGTAGGGTGAGAACAATAACATTGCTCTTGTCACTTGCCACGTCGCTTATCGTTTGGAGAGTTCTAAGTTGCAGTGCCATTGGGTGCTCGCTTATAATTCTTGCAGCTTCTCTAAGCTTCTCAGCTGCCTACCTTTCAGCTTCTGCCAATAGAATCCTTGCTCTTCTTTCTCTCTCAGCTTCAGCCTGCTTTGCCATGGCTCTCTGCATTCCTGCTGGTAGCTCCACGTCCTTAATCTCTACAGCTGTTACTTTTATTCCCCATGGATCCGTTGCCTCATCGATTATTCTTTGAAGTTGCATGTTGAGCTTATCTCTTTCACTGAGGAGTTCATCCAGGTGGGCCTGACCTATTACACTTCTCAATGTCGTCTGAGAAATCTGAGAGGTTGCCATAATGTAGTTCTTTACTTGGGTGACAGCTTTAACAGGATCAACGACCCTGAAGTAAACTACAGCATTTACTCTAACTGGAACGTTGTCCTTGGTTATTGTCTCCTGGACGGAGACGTCAAGTACTTGAGTTCTAAGATCCACTATTACGGCCTTTTCGAATATTGGGATTATGAAGAACAATCCTGGTCCTCTTGCTCCTACAACTCTACCTAGCCTGAATATCACCGCCCTCTCATATTCCTTTACTATCTTTATTGCACTTGAAAGGAAAATCAAAATAAATAACAAAATTATTGCTGCAGTAAAAAACCCTATTGGCGTGGCCATCACTTACCACCCTCCTCTTTCTTTCTAACAACAATAAGGGTCAAGCCTTCCATTCCCACAACTTTTACCTTTTCACCTTTCTCTATTTTTTCTCCATCCTTACTCCTTGCCTTCCACAATTCTCCTCTAACCTTTATCATCCCCTCCGGATTTAGTTCCTCAACAACGGTTCCTTCACTTCCTATCATTTCCTCCTTTCCTGTGGCAGCTTTTCTTCTATGTGCTCTTATTACTGCAGCCATGCCAAAGGCAAAGAACAGTGCAATTATCACCCCCAGGATTATTATTATAAGTCTGAGCTGGGAAAAGACATCTTTACTCACTAGATACTCCACGTTCCCCCCTCCAAACAGTAGAATTCCCCCTAGGATAAAGGAAATAAGACCAGCTACTGTGAATAAGCCAAATGTTGGTGTTAGGGCTTCTGCAACAAAGAACAACATCCCCACTATTATTAATAATAGGCCCGCTGCGTTGTAGCCAAAGTAACCGAACCCTAGGATTGCAAGGATTATCATTATTGCTCCAATTGTCTCTGGAACATGCCATCCAGGAGTTAGAAACCCGAGTATTAGGGCCCAGATTCCCAGAGTTAAGAGTATGTAGGATATATTTGGATCAGTTATGTAGGTAATTAGTTTGTCTTTTAAGGAGGGTTCTAAATACCGAACTTCCACATTAGTGAAGTTTAGTTTTATGTATCTTCCATTCACTGGGATTTTAGTTGTCATTCCGTTTGCTTTCTCCAGAAGATCATCGACATCTCTTGCTATGACTTCAATAACTCCATACTTTAGAGCTTCTTCTGGGGTAAGGCTGAGGTCTTCTGTTATAAACTTCTCAGCTATAGTGGCATTTCTCCCACTTTCCTCGGCGAGGCTTTTTATGTAGGCTATATAATGATTAACGATCTTAGGGGGTGCTTCTACTATTGATCCATTTTGTGAATATCCGAGAATAGGCCTACAGGCTCCTATGCTTGTCCCAGGAGCCATGGCTATTAAATGGGCGCCTAAGGCTATGTAAGTTCCCGCAGAAGCAGCTGATGCTCCTGGAGGATAGACATAAATTATTACAGGAACCTTTGCCTGTTGTATTCTCTGAATTATTTCCATCATTGCGTCTCCTCTTCCTCCTGGCGTGTCTAGCTCAATGATTATTGCCCTAGCATTGTTTCTTTCAGCTATTGAGATGTAGCGGTCAAATTGGTCAAAGGTGTATGATGTTATCTGGCCTGTAATTTGAGCTACATAAACAACATTGCTGTCTCTTCCTTTCACACCCTGGGCAAAGAGTAGCAAAGTGAAGATCGTAAGTATCATTATTGCCTTTTTCATGGTCATCCCTAATCAACTAAAAGTAGTAATACAGGTATTTAAGTTTTGACCTTCATAACCTTGAGAGGTTAATCAATCCTCCATAAAAATCACCAAAAAAATAATACAAAAGAAGCCCAGGTTATCATAACTTTCTCATAGCCATCTCAGCTGCTATCGTAATTGGATCTATAGTTGGGCTTATTGGAGGAGCATAGGCAGTTTCAAGATAGACAACATCTTCAACGGTAGCTCCTTTCTGGGCTAATGCAGAAAGTGTCATTATTCTCCCCCAAACTCTTTCTCCGCCCACTATTTGAGCACCTATTAGTCTTCTGTCTTCTTTCCTAAAGATTAACTTAACAACTATCGGCTTTCCTCCTGGGTAGTATTCAGGTTTCGTTGAACCTCTGAATTTTCCTACAACCACTTCGATTTCCTCCTTCTTGGCCCTCTCCTCTGTAATACCAAAGGCTCCAATTTCAAGATCAAAGATCTCAGTTATGGCAGTGTTGAATACTGGTCTAAACTTCACATTTCTCCCAGCTATGTTCTCTGCAGCAACTTTTGCCATTCTAACTGCTGAAGTTCCAAGTTGGCTGAGAGTTCTTTTTCCAGTGACTGCATCTATAACCTCAGCACAGTCTCCTATTGCATAGATATCTGGGTCACTAGTTTGGAGGTATTCATTTACGACTATTCCCCTGTTGACCTCAAGTCCTGCCTCTTTGGCTAACTCTACATTCGCCCTAACACCAGTAGCTACAAGAACTATATCAGCGTCGATTTCCTCCTCTCCCACTTTTACTTTTTCCACTGGATCTCCTATTATTTCATCCACTCCAACTCCAAATTTGAAGTCTACTCCGTACTTTCTCATGTTTTCTTCGACTATTTTAGCAATATCTTTGTCCAGCATGGTGGGCAAGAGGTGCTCTAAAAGCTCAACAACTGTAACCTTCATTCCTAGCTTTGCGAAAGCTTCGGCTCCTTCCAGCCCAATTAAACCCGCGCCGATCACAACGGCGTTCTTTGGATTTCTCTTTTTAATAAACTCCTTTATCTTTCGGACATCTTCTAGGCTCTTCAGTGTGAAAACTCCCTCATTTTCTACTCCCTTTATTGGAGGGACAAAAGCCTTAGAACCTGTTGCTATAACAAGCTTGTCGTATGGAATTTCACCCTTATCAGTGACAACGACTTTCCTTTCCCTGTCTATTTTCTTAGCTTCAGTGTTTAGGAGGAGCTTAATTCTCTGCTTTTCATAAAATTCATTGGGGAAAACTATTACATCTTCGGGCTTTTCTATAACTCCGCTTATGACGTGAGGCAAAGCGCAGGGAGAATATTGCATTGTTTCTTCTTTTCCAATTACTGTTATCTCGGCTTTTCTGTCCAATTTCCTCATAAAAAGTGCAAAGTTGCTTCCTGCAGTTCCCGAACCTATAACAACTATTCTCATTCGACCACCAAGAGATAATAAAGTTTGAGTGACATTAAATATTTAATTTTTAAAAAATCCAAAAAATCACAGTATTGGAGGTGAAAAATTAGCATTTGTTCAAACTTAGCTTCTTGCCTTGTGTCCAAGCATTTCCCTTACAATCTTAATTGCGCAAAGATCTCCACACATGGAGCACGCTTCACTCTTTGTTGGCCTCTCTTTTCTTATCTCGATAAATTTCTCTTTGTCAAATGCGATCTTAAATTGCTCTTTCCAGTTGAGCTTTCCTCTAGCAAGGCTCATCTGGTAGTCAATCTTAAAGTCTTCCTCAAATCTTGTTAGGTTTACTGCATGAGCTGCTATTTTCGTTGCTATTACTCCTTCTTTTACATGCTCTATGGTTGGAAGGCCTAAATGCTCAGCTGGAGTTACATAGCAGAGGAAGTCTGCTCCATTTAAAGCTGCAATTGCACCTCCAATGGCTGCGGAAATGTGGTCATAGCCAGGGAAGATATCGGTAACTATTGGACCAAGCACATAAACCGGTGCATTGTCACTTGCAATCTTCATGAGCCTTATATGAGTTGGTATCTGGTCTATTGGCACATGACCTGGCCCTTCTACCATAGTTTGAACTCCAAATTCCCTAGCCCTCTTTACTAGTCTTCCTATAGTGTAGAGCTCTGCAATTTGAAGCTCATCTCCGGCATCGGGAAGCCCTCCAGGCCTAAGACCATCGCCTAAACTGAGAACTACGTCATACTCCTTTGCAAGCTCTAGTAAGTACTCATAATTTTTATAGAAGGGATTTTCTTCGCCCCAGTGAAGTATCCATGCTGCCAAAAATGTGCCTCCTCTTGATACCATTCCAACTACCCTATTTACTCTCTTTAACTTCTCAACAACTTCCTTTGTTACTCCAGCATGTATTGTGACAAAGTCTACGCCATCTTTAAAGTGTTTCTCTACCGCTTTCCACATATCATCTTCTGTCATCTCTATTATGGCCTTTCCCCTTGCAAGCATTTCTTCTGCAGCTTGGTATATTGGCACTGTTCCCACGGGAACGTTCACAGCTTTCATTATCTTTCTTCTAATGAAGTCTAGATCCCCTCCCGTGGAGAGATCCATTATAGTGTCGGCTCCATATTTTACAGCTATCTTTGCCTTTTCGATCTCTTCTTCCACGTTTACTATATCCCTTGAAGTCCCTATGTTTGCGTTGACCTTAACCCTAACCCCTTGACCCACCGCCACCGGAACAACCCAATCGTGATTTACATTCCTAAAAATAACAGTATGTCCTTTTGCAACACTTCTCCTTAATTTTTCTGGGTCTATTTTCTCAATTTTTGCAATCTTCTTCATTTCTTCCGTAATTACTCCTCTTTTGGCTTCTTCCATCTGAGTCATATTTGCACCTCCAGATAATAGGGTTTTTGTAATACAAAACTTGGTTTTGTAGGGCACTTAAAACATTTTCCATGATGAAAAAAACAAAGTTTTTATATTATAAAACTCAGTTTTGAGTGGTGATAAAGATGCTGAAGGACGTTGTTATAAGTAGGGCTATAGTTGAGAGTTATTTCAAAGACCTCTTAAACAACTTGGAACTTGACGTTGCTATAGTAGGCGCAGGTCCTTCAGGGATGGTGGCTGGGTATTATCTTGCTAAAGGTGGAGCCAAAGTGGCCATATTTGAAAAGAAACTCTCCATAGGGGGAGGCATCTGGGGAGGAGGTATGGGATTCAACAAAATAGTGGTTCAAGAGGAAGCAAAAGAAATACTCGATGAATTCGATATAAGGTACGAAGAATTTGAGAAGGGATACTATGTTGCGGATGCCATAGAGGTTGCCACAACAATAGCTAGTAAAACTGTAAAGGCAGGAGTTAAGATATTCAATATGGTAGAGGTTGAAGATTTGGTTGTAAAAGACGATAGGGTAAGTGGAATTGTTATTAATTGGACTCCAGTTAAGATGACTGGGCTTCACGTTGACCCATTGACAGTTGAGGCAAAGTACGTGATAGATTCTACTGGACACGGGGCTCAAGTGACTCAATTCCTTCTAAAAAGAGGGTTAATCGAGAAGATCCCAGGAGAAGGTGCAATGTGGGCTGAGATGGGTGAAAAGCTGACAGTTGAGAATACAAAAGAAGTATTCCCAGGACTTTATGTTACTGGAATGGCGGCGAATGCTGTTAGCGGAGCTCCAAGGATGGGGCCAATCTTTGGTGGAATGTTTTTGAGCGGTAGAAAAGCTGCTATGGAAATACTTCAAAAACTTGGCCTCTAATTTTATTCTTTTTTGCCAATGGTTTGCTAAATTTTAGGTAAGGTTTATATAAAGTTTTAACTTGATATTTTGTTGAAAGACTATACTTGAGGTGGTTAGCATGGATAAGATGAAAATAATTATGGAGAAGGGAACTGAAAGGCTCAAGAGAGGATTTGCAAAGATGGTAAAGGGCGGAGTCATTATGGATGTCACAAATGCTGAACAGGCTAGAATTGCAGAGGAAGCTGGTGCTGTAGCAGTAATGGCTCTTCACAAGGTCCCCGCTGATATTAGAAAGGCTGGTGGAGTTGCTAGAATGGCGCCAGTGGAGAAGATTCAGGAGATAATGGATGCCGTTACAATTCCAGTAATGGCAAAGGTTAGAATTGGCCATGAAGCTGAGGCAAGAATTCTTGAGGCCTTAGGGGTTGATATGATCGATGAAAGTGAAGTTCTAACTCCAGCAGATCCATTCTTCCACATATATAAGAAGAAGTTCACAGTTCCATTCGTTTGTGGTGCAAGGAACTTAGGAGAGGCCGTGAGGAGGATATGGGAAGGAGCCGCAATGATTAGAACAAAGGGAGAAGCAGGAACTGGAAACATTATTGAGGCCGTGAGGCATGTGAGGCTAGTTAATGAAAACATAAGATTAATTCAGAGAATGACTGATGAGGAAATATATGGTGTTGCAGAGAAGTTTGCAGAACCATACTTAAGGTTGGCATTCAGCGTTAAGGAAATAAGCGGTTTACCAAAGAGAGTCCTCGAAAATGAGCCCATCTATGAGGGCTTTACATACAGGGAAATCGTTGATGGTCTCTACAAGATTCTCTTAGAGATAAAGAAGCTTGGAAGGTTGCCAGTAGTGAACTTTGCTGCAGGTGGAGTTGCCACACCAGCTGATGCAGCTCTAATGATGGCAATGGGTATGGACGGTGTGTTCGTAGGTTCTGGAATCTTCAAGAGCTCAAACCCACCAGCAATGGCAAGGGCAATAGTTGAGGCAGTGAACCACTGGGATGAGCCTGATGTTCTTGCCGAGATAAGCAGGGAAATTGGTGAACCAATGCGTGGGCAAGATATAGCGGAGTTAGAAGTTAGAATGGAAGAGAGGGGAGTTTGAATTTCTCTTCTCTATTTTTTGAGGTGATTTAATGGTCAAGATAGGTGTTATTGGCCTTCAGGGAGATGTAAGCGAGCACATTGAAGCTACTAAAAGGGCCTTGGAAAGATTAGGGATTGAAGGGAGTGTTATATGGGTCAAGAGACCCGAACAACTCAACCAAATTGATGGAGTAATAATCCCAGGAGGGGAAAGCACAACAATCTCAAGACTAATGCAGAGAACAGGATTATTTGATCCATTAAAAAAGATGATTGAGGATGGCCTCCCCGCAATGGGTACTTGTGCAGGGCTGATAATGCTTGCAAAGGAAGTTATTGGAGCTACACCAGAGCAAAAGTTCCTTGAGGTTCTTGATGTGAAGGTGAACAGGAATGCCTATGGTAGGCAAGTTGACAGCTTTGAAGCTCCTGTAAAGTTGGCATTTGACGATAAACCATTCATTGGTGTTTTCATTAGGGCTCCGAGGATAGTTGAGCTTTTGTCAGACAAGGTTAAGCCCCTTGCTTGGCTGGAAGATAGAGTTGTAGGGGTTGAACAAGGAAACGTTATCGGTCTAGAATTCCATCCCGAGCTTACTGACGATACTAGAATTCACGAGTATTTCCTAAAGAAGATTGTCTAAATTATTTTGGAATTTTATTTTTGTCCTTAACTTAATTAAGTTCTCAGTTATACCTACCTATGTTCTGTTATATATCTGTACAATGAAAATTTTATAAGGAAAATTATTACGATAAAGTTTTGGTGATGACAGTGGTATTGAAATTTACATACAGATTATTTAGTGTAATATTGCTTATTATTTTAGTAGTATCTACCTATGTAAATAGTAGAAAGAATGAAATTACTCCTGAACTTGCTGGTCATGGAACAGTAACAAAGTTGCTTGGCAAATGGGTTGACACTGCTGATAGTGTATCATATGCTAGGGTGTCAATTTCTAGAGGGTATGGGAGCGCGTACCTCTCTTTTGATGTTTCTATTAATGGAAAATATGGTGTAGTAGCAGCTGCAGCATCTGGCTATAGCCTCACATGGTATACAAATGGAGATAAGGAGAGAACTGTATTCTCTCCATTGTATTTACTAGAAGTGAGGAGCAAAGATTATGATAGCTTAGAGAAAGATGTTAGGTACTATAAAACCTAACTATTGGATACGAAAATTATCAACGAAAACATCCTATGGATATAGGATTGATGCAAGAGCTTATGTAAAAGTAGTTAGAAAAACATATCACTTTCTCTGGAAAGATTCTGAAGAGATAGTGATATTTAATCCCAATGCAGATGTAGGAGGTTTACTCTATATCGGGGGGTAGCAGGATGAGAGGAGTATTTATTTCATATTTCTTTCTTGTATTTTTTGTTGGTTTATTATCTCTAGGATATTCCACAACTATTGTTCAAGGGACAGTTGTTATTATCCCACTATGTGGGGTAGGAAACAATACTTATCAAACTATCCCAGTAGCTATTCCTGAAAATTTGAGCGGATTTAGAGAATATCTAGGGAGAGTAGAAATCATAATACCAGAAAACACTCATGAAGTGACTGTTGTCCTACATATAGATGATGCCAGCCCAGATCTCAAGGGGTTTATCAACAAATCAATTACAAAGACTTTAGAATAAGAGAAGACACTAACACTTTCTATCTAAACAACACGCCAGTTTTCTTTCCTTTTTATATAAATCCAAACACAAAAAGGCCATTCCATTTAGTTGAGTATCTTAGAGAGGGGGACTACGAAAGTTTTAGAATTAGCACAGGTTCAAGTGGAATCGTTATTAATGACGTAAAGTATCTGTTCTCCTCCACAACATTTAACTATGAGGTCTGCCTAGTTGAGTGGGGAAATTGGAGTAATATAATATGTGATGCACCTGTCCCCTTAAAAACCATAGATGTAAGTTATAAGAACAACTTCGTTATAGAGGCCTCAGCTTTTTACCCTGTGGATCCTTTTGGAGTAACCAATAGTAGTGTTCTGTTAATATTCAACCCTGAACTCTCTAGGGATCAAATAGAGCATCTTATCTCTCAAAGAACATCAAGGACTCCACTCATTGTTTTTGGAATCCTTGGATTAATTGCATACCTAATTTTAAGAAGGAGGTGATTTTGTGAAGCATATCTTGCTTGAAATTGAGTCAAATAAAGGTCTTGTTATTCTCCTGATAATCCTCCCCTCCCTCCTGTTGGTAATAACTTGGTTTGCTCTCAGTGACTTAGGGGAAATTCCTAGTGAGGGAACAGAGTTCATGAAGACAGTTCCCTGCAAGGAAGTAGGAAATGTTATAGAGGAAAGCTCTCACTCGCTCATGTACTTTTTTGATGAGGTAGCACGTTCCCAAACTAAAGCACTTAAAAAGGGAATAAAAATTGTATTTAGTGGAGTTTTCTTGTCTGCTTCTCTTTTATCTGCTCTTATCCTGGGAAAATCTATCTCTATGGGAACCATAATATATGACATTGGAATTTTGAGAAATAAAAGGGCCATAATCTTGACGAGATTATCCCCAGTTCTAGTTTATTCTCTCTTCAGCTCCCTACTTGTTAGCATTGCTATTTCTTTCCTTCTTCAGCTATATGGAATGAACATTGAAGTTGGTGTTATGTTAAAGCTCTTTATTTCGCTATTTTTAGCTTCAACCTGGGGAATTTTCTTTTCATCGCTAATTTCTGTTTCTTCAAGGGAATACTCTTTTTCTGTTCTACTCTCTTTCCTAGTGGTTGGGGCATTCTTGTCGGAACTGCCAGGAAATGAACTTATTTTTCCTTTCTTAGACCTCTTTCAATGGATGCTCTTCCCTGAATTTGTGGAGTTGAAGTTTACGTCCATTGTTGGTTTGCTCTTATTGGGCATTACACCTCTTGTAACAATTAAAATCTTTGAGGGAGGTGACTACTATTGAGGTTTTGGATGACGATTATTTTGTCATCTCTATTTTTGGCTGGAACATTAGGAGTGATTACTTTCTTAGCTTCTCATCCCCTAGAAATGACCTTTTTATCCTTCGGAGTCTCTAAAGGGGAAGAAGAAACAAAAACGTGTGCAGTTAATATAAAGCTTATAACAATTCCCATAGCGGGGGAATATCTCATTAAAGGAGAAAACGTTACCGTAGTTACTTATGAAGGTACACACAAGGGTAGATTTTCTACTAACCTCAGAGGTGCTGTGTTGATGGTAGTTCAGAGCCTCAATAGCAAAGCTACCGTTAAGTTGCTTCCTAAAGTTAAATTTCCAACTCCTCATGTAGCCCTTATTATAATAATTGGCGTGGTGGGGGGATATGTTTTTAGAGTGCTGGAACGTAAGTAAATCGTACGGAGAAATAAAAGCTCTAGATAATGTCTCATTTGTACTTGATGAGGGACTGTCATTTATTCTAGGGCCAAATGGAAGTGGAAAGACAACTTTTATCAAAATTATGAGCAATATAATAAGGCCAGACTCTGGAAATATAAGGATATTCGGCAGGGACTATCTGGATGTTCCTGCCTCTGAATTGGGTTTTGCGTATGAAAAAATTGTGTTTCCACCGAACATCAGAGTTAAGGAATACCTTAGTGCCGTCGGACACCTTAGGGGGAATGATAACTCTGATGAAATAATAACCCTCTTTGAACTAGATAAAGTTAAAAATAAGAGATTTAAAGAGCTTTCCCAGGGGTTCAAGAGGAGGTTTTTAGTAGCTTCAGCATTTGTTGGAAATCCTAGGGCTGTATTTCTTGATGAGCCGTTTAGTAACGTTGATATAATAGCTAAGCGAAGTATGATGAGGACATTTTTGGAGCTAAAGAAAAAGCTCAACATAGTAATTGTCTCTCACGTATTTACAAACATTGAAGAAATAGATTCCCTTGTGGTTCTTTATCATGGCAAGGTTCTTGCAAATTATAGAGGAAAAGAACTATCTGATTTGACAGGATTTAGGGCTATATTTGAGGATGGAAATGTGATAATAAACGATGTGGAAAAAGTGAATTCCCTAATCTCCCAAGGAAAGAAGCTTGTTAAGATAGAACCAATTTCTATTGAAGATTGGCTGATGAAGATGTTTTAGATTTACATTTATGTGTAAATACAGACCAAAAAACTTTTAATTTTTGACATTATCATGTCTATAGGTGTGAGAATGAGTGTGAAAGTAGTTTGTCCCTACTGTGGTTTTGGTTGCAATCTTTTGGTAGATACAATTACAAAGAAAGTTAGGCCTTATAGGGGCGAGCCAAACAGGGGTAAGCTTTGTCCAAAAGGATTATTTGCACTTGAGCATGTCTATTCAAAAGATAGACTTAGATACCCCCTAAAAAGAGAAGGCAGTGACTTTAAGAGAATATCCTGGGAGAGAGCAATTTCCGAGATAGCTGAGAAGATAAGAGAAATTATTGAAAATTATGGACCGAGTTCAATAGCTTTTATTGCCTCATCAAAGATTACTAATGAAGAAAATTATTTGCTCTAAAAAATTGCGAGACTTTTGGGCACAAACAACATAGACAATTGTGCTAGATTGTGTCATGAATCAAGTGTACACGCCTTAAAGCTAACTCTAGGAGCAGGGATTCAGACTAACCCCTACTCAGATTTGGAAAAGTTCAAGGCACTCATGATATGGGGCTACAATCCAGCCGAAACTCATCCTGTCGTTATGCAATACATAATGAATGCCAAGAAGAATGGGGCTAAGATTATTGTTGTGGACGTTCGGGAAACTACAACAATGAAATTTGGGGATTATAAGGTAATAATTCGTCCTGGGACTGATATAACTTTGGCAAACGCCATAATGAATGTCATAATTGAAAATCGTTGGTACAATAAAGATTTCATTGAGAAGAGGACTGTAGGATTTTCAGAGATAAGGATGGGAGTTAAGAAATACACTCCCGAATATGCTGAAAAGATTACGGGCGTTCCAGCGAGGTTAATTAAAGAAATAGCTGAAGCTTTTGCAAAGGCTGGAAGTGGGGCTATATTATGGGGAATGGGAGTTACTCAGCAAATAGCGGGAGTTGAAAACGTTCTTGCTTTAATAAATATAGCTCTTCTCCTGGGATATTTTGGGGAAAAGGGTGGATTATATCCCATGAGGGGACAGAATAATGTCCAAGGAGCAGCTTACATGGGAACTTTAAGTGAATTTCTTCCTGGTTACGTACCTTTATCTGATTCGGAGTTCAGGAAAAAAGTTGCAAAATTGTGGGGAGTTGAAGATTTACCCACGGAGAGAGGTTTGTACCTTACTGAATATTGGGATGCCATATTGAATGGTGATTTAAAGGTCCTCTACATCGTTGGTGAAAATCCTGCCATTAGTGATGCAAATGTTCTAAAAGTTAGAAAGGCCCTAACTAAGCTCGAGTTATTGGTTGTTCAGGACATATTTCTCACAAGAACAGCTAGGTACGCTCACTATGTCCTGCCAGCGGCCGCCTTCTGTGAGAAGGAAGGTTCCTACATGAATAGCGAGAGGAGAATACAGTGGAGTCATAAAGCTTGCGAACCACTAGGGGAGAGCAAGCCAGATTGGGAGATTCTAACAATGTTGGCAAATGCTCTTGGGTTGAGGGGTTTTAACTACAAAAGGGTTGAGGAAATAACAGAGGAATACTTTAAGTTATTCCCAGAACTTGAAAATAGGAGTGTAGAGGAACTGAAAAACTCTGAGGGCATTGTAATTCCATCACCCAGGTTGTATACCGATAGATTTTTGACTCCAGGTGGAAGGGCCCGATTTATATCAGTGGAACAAATAATGCCATGGGAAGAACCGAATGGAGAATATCCTCTCATTCTTACAACGGTTAGGTTGATTACTCATTATAACACTGGAGAGATGACAATGAGGAGTCCGTCCTTGACAAAAATGATTGGTGAACCGTTTGTACTAATTAGTAGGGAAGATGCCCAAGAGTACGGAATTAAAGAAGGAGACTACGTTGTAGTTGAAACGAGAAGGGGAAACTTAACCCTCAAGGCAAAGATATCAAACATCCAAAGGGGTGTTATAGCAATACCCTTCCACTTTGAGGCCAATGTATTAACCAACGATGCGTTAAATAAAGCAGGAACTCCAGAGCTCAAGTTTTCGGCAGCAAGAATAAGGAAAGTTTCATAACTCCTTAATCTAACAAACAATCATGAAGAGATTGTTGCCTTTATCACTTTTGTTCTTGGGGGTGTTTTTCTACCTTCCAATTTTCCTTATAGTCAAGGAGGGAATCGATGTAAAGGCCTTAGTGGATGTGTTGACCGATAGTTATCACCTAAGAGTTATTTCGTTCACCTTTGTCCAGGCAATAGGTTCAACTGTGGTAACTCTCGTTATAGGACTCCCTGGAGCTTATATCTTTGCAAAGTATGACTTCCCAGGGAGGGATTTTCTTAAGGCTTTAATCACGATTCCCTTTGTAATGCCAAGTGTTATGGTTGCTTTGGGATTTCTAATACTTTTTGGGAAGTCAGGACCTTTTGGATGGCTTAATATCCTGTACTCGTGGAAAGCGATTATTTTGGCTCATGCTTTCTACAACTATCCAGTAGTAGTGAGAATGGTGAGTGCTGTCTTGGAAAGAACAAATCCCCATTATGAAGAAGCAGCAATGACCTTAGGAGCAAGAGGTTTTCTTCTCTTTAGGAAGGTGACGTTTCCTCTAATTCTTCCAGGAGTGATATCTTCTGCCCTTCTAACATTTACATTCTCATTTATGAGCTTTTCAATACCTTTGATCTTAGGAGGTTATAAGTATTCAACTCTCGAAGTTGACATCTTTGCCTCAATAATGGTTCTTTTGGACTTCAAAACAGGCTCTGCATTGGCTCTCCTTCAACTCATTCTAAGCTTAGTCTTTATATACGCCTACTTAAAGATACTCACCTTCTATGCAAAAATGGAAGAGCAAAGAATCATGATAGAGAAGAAAAAATTGAAGGGGTTGACTCTCTATCTAACTCTTCTCTATTTCGCATTTATTGGAGTATTTATTATTGGTCCGCTGATGGCTGTTGTCGTTGACTCTTTAACTTATGACGGAAGGATTAGTTTGGAATGGTATATGAGAGCATTTTCGGAAGAGTATAATCCAATGTTTGGAACAACCTCCATAAGGACAATTCTTAACTCCCTAATATTCGGTGTCTTCACAATGGTAATCTCCCTTTTAGTTGCTCTTCCTCTAGCCTATACAATAACTAAATACAGATTCAAAGGAAAGATACTGATAGATGCTCTTGCAACTCTTCCCTTAGCCAGTTCTTCTGTAGTTCTAGGCCTTGGATATCTTCTCGCCTTTAGAAAGACTCCTCTTTATGACTCCTGGGTGATAATTGTGTTGGCTCACTCAACGATTGCATATCCTTTTGTGCTAAGAGCTCTTTCCTCATCCCTAGTGAAGATAAAGAAATCTCTGTTTGAAGCTGCATTAACACTGGGAGCTAAAGAAGGGATTGCCTTTAAAGAGGTGGAACTCCCACTGATACAAAAAGGCCTTATAACTGGAGCTCTATTTGCCTTTGCAATAAGCTTGGGAGAACTTGCAACTACCTACATGCTTGCAAGGCCAGAATATACAACACTAACAATGGCCATCTACAAATTTATATCTGCAAGGCAATTTGGTCCAGCTTCGGCTTTAGCTGTAATTCTTATGTTTGTTTCGGGAATTAGCTTTTTAATAATTGAAAAAGTTGGTGGTGAGATATGGTGAGGGTAGAACTCAAGAATGTAGCCAAATCTTTTGGGAGCTTTAGACTTGATGTAAGCTTAAAAGTTAGAGATGGCGAGCTGTTAACCCTTTTAGGTCCAAGTGGATGTGGGAAAACAACGACCCTTAGAATAATTGCTGGGCTTGAAAGTCCCGACTCCGGTAGGGTTCTGTTTGACGGAGAAGATGTTACATCAAAAAAGCCTTATGAGAGGAATGTTGGATTTGTATTTCAAGATTATGCTCTCTTTCCTCACATGACCGTCTACGAGAACATTGCATTTGGATTAAAAGTTAGAAAGATTTCTAAAGATGAAATTAAAAGAAGAGTTAAGGAAGTTATAGAATTAGTTGGACTAGAAGGCCTTGAAAATCGCTATCCAGAACAACTTAGCGGTGGGCAGCAACAGAGGGTTGCTCTTGCAAGGGCACTAGTTATTGAGCCAGATATTCTTCTTTTGGATGAACCTTTGAGCAATTTAGATGCTAGAGTTAGGGAAAGGCTTAGGCGTGAAATAAGGAGAATCCAAGAGGAAGTTGGAATTACAACTGTGTACGTAACTCATGATCAAGTGGAAGCCATGGCAATAAGTGATAGGATAGCTTTGATGAACTTTGGAAGAATAGAGCAGGTTGGGGAACCTTTGAAGCTTTATCTAAATCCAAATAGTGAGTTCGTTGCAAGATTTTTGGGAGACGGAAATTTGTTGGAGGCAAGAGTGGAAGACGGAAAAGCAAAGATTGGTTCTCTAGAATTTAATATCCCTATATCATCCAAAAAAGTTAAGATATTTTTTAGGCCTGAACACGTTGAAATTGAAGAGGGAAATATGGCTAGAGTTGCTGACTACGAGATAATTCCAGGAAGAGTGAGGGTATACTTAGAAGTTGATAACATAACAATATTAGCTGAGAGACCTCTAGACGAGATAGAGAAAATAAGAAAGGGAGAAAAGGTGGGAATTAAGGTAAAAAAGTTTATTGTCCTTTAACATCTTCAGGATTCTTTCCTTCTACAACAACCTCTGTCCACTGCTTTAACCAATTATCAAGATTTTCTTCCACAAGACCTGGATCAATAGTGACAGGCTTTTTAACATCTAGAGCGTACTTATATACTTCTGGTAGCTTAACGTTCTTATTTACAGGGTACATCCACTGGGTTGTTGGTAACTTCTCTTGAGCCTTTTCGCTGATTAGGAACTCTACAAACTTCTTGGCTAGCTCCATATTTTTAGTTCCCTTAACTATTCCAACACCTTCAATCTGAAGGAAGTTTCCTTCTTCAAACTCAATAGCCTTAATATTCGTTTTGTTTTCATAATACACAGAAGCTGCCGGTGAAGTGGCGTAACTAAGGACTATTGGATACTCGCCTTTACTAAAAGCTTCCCAGGCTGCACTCCATCCCTTTACTATCTGGACGTTTTCTCGTAACTCTGCCCAATAATCGAGCCACTGGTCCTTATACACTGCAATAGTCCAGAGCATAAATGCTAATCCTGGAGAACTTGTCCTCGGGTCTTCGATTATAATTTTTCCTTTCCATTCTGGTTTTATTAAATCATTTAAACTCTTTGGATAGTCTTGGATTAGGTCAGTTCTGTAGTTGAATGCTATGTATCCAAAGTCAAATGGTGTTAAGTAAAATTCGGGGTCGAACTTTTCTATTATCCACTGAGGTATAACATCAACATTCCTGGGCTTGTATTTTTCTAGAACACCCGCCTTTATTGCTTTGCTCATAAATGTGTTATCAATACCAACTACAACATCCGCCTTTGGATTGTCCTTTTCTATAATTAACCTGTTAACAAGTTCTCCTGTACTCCCCACTAGGACTAAATTTATCTTTACGTTATATTCTTTCTCGAACTCTGGAATTACTTCCTTTAGCCAGTATTCTAGGCTATCATAGGCATATACTGTTAAAAACTTTTCCTGTTCACCCTGGATACTGTTAGGATAAGCTGTGGGGTGTCAGGTTTAAGTTACTGGCAGTACTTTAGAAAAAGAAGGGGGAACATGAAGTCTGAAACCATTATTTACT